>JBLMWY010000402.1:0-3172 GCA_050257475.1 Bdellovibrio bacteriovorus | reverse complement strand
GTCCCCGCCGGTCCGCGTCCCGCAGCGTCACCGCAAGGGGGCTGACCCAGCCCTGGGGGTTGATTTGACCCCCGCCGCTGTCATCTCCCGACCTTTGTTCTGATCGGCGACGCGCCCCGTGACCCAAATCCTCTTGGTCGACAACGGCTCCTCCCGGCCGGAATCCACCCTCCAACTGCGCCGGCTGGCCGCGGCGCTCGGCGAGCGGTTGGCGACCCCGGTCTACCCCGTATCCCTGCAGCATGCCGATAAGGTCCCGCCGAAGGCCCTGGATGGGGTGCCGGCGGATACTTTCGAGCCCTTCCTGTGCCGAGCGCTGCAAGAAGGACAGCGGGATTTCCTGGCCGTTCCGCTCTTCTTCGGACCCAGCCGGGCCCTGACCCAGTTCATCCCCGAGATGGTCTCGGACTTGGCGGCACGGCTGGGCCCCCTGCACCTGCGCATCGCGCCCGAGCTCTGCCCCCTTCCAGCGGGGGAGCCACGCCTCGCCGACATCCTCGCGGACCAGGCTCGGGCCACCGCGACGGCGGAGGGGATCCCCCTGCGCCGGGTCGTCCTGGTGGATCATGGCTCGCCCCTGCCCGAGGTCAGCGCGGTGCGCCAGTGGCTCGCGGAACGGTTGCGGCATCGTCTCGGGGACCAGGTGGAGCTTCGGCAGGCTGTGATGGAGCGCCGCCCCGGCGCCGCCTACGACTTTAACGGGCGGCACTTGTCGGACACCTTAGCGGAGATGGCCCGAGAGGATCCCCAGACACCGGTGATACTCGCCCTGCTCTTCCTGGCGCCCGGCCGCCACGCCGGGGCGGGTGGGGACATCGCCACGATCGCCGCCGCGGCGCAGGCCGCCCATCCCGGGTTCCGGGCCCATCCGAGCCCCCTGGTGGGCGAGCATCCGGCCCTGATCGGGATCCTCGCCGACCGCGCCATCCAGGGGCGGGTCGACGCGGTCACAGCCCCCGCGGCGCCATGACACTGGGGGGCGAGGCGGGCAGACCCCACCCAAGACGGCGGGTCAGGGCTCCGGCCGCGGTGGCAGCGGTAGTCGATTCCCATCCCCGCCAGCCTCAGGGGTCTCGTCCGGGGCCTGGGGTCCGGGAGAGAGAGACCCCCAGATCCCATCCAGGTCGGCCTGCATCAAGGCGTAGAGGAGGGCGACCAGGGCCAAGACCCCGAGGATCCAGCGCCAGGGGAGGCGGCGCCGGCGCCGGCTGAACAGGTCCTCGCGCGACCAGCGCTGCTCGACGCGCCTGAGCTCTCGATTCCGCATCTAGACTCCGGATTCTGGTGGCGTCCCAACCCTGGCCGAGCCGCCGAATGGCCCCATGCCGCGGGTGGAGGCAATGGTAAAGGCCCCGGGGACCGGGGTCCAAGACCGGGACCTGGAGTCGAGCGGCCGGATGGGCTCGCCGGATGAGCCACCGGGGGTGGAGAATGCCCCCAAACAACCGGCCAGGGACCGCGATGCTCCAGATCCATTCCAGCAACCGGCTTGAGGTCCTGCTGGACCGTATGGCCCTGGTCCTGGGGGAGCCCCTCGCGGATCCGCTGACACCCGAGCGCATCGTGGTGCAGCACCCAAGCATGGGCCGCTGGGTGGCCCAGGAGCTGGCCAGACGCACCGGGATCGCCGCCAATCTGGAGCTCCCACTGCCCGCCGAGGCCCTGTGGGACCTGCTTCGCCACTGGCACACCGACCTTCCGGAAGGCTCCCAATGGCAACGGGGGCCCCTCACCTGGCGGCTCTTCGCCTTGCTGCAGGAGCTGGACTCGGACCCGGACCTCCAGGCGCCCAGCCTCTATCTCGCCGGCGATCGGCGGGAGCTCAAGACCTACCAGTTGGCCCGGCGGATCGCAGACCTCTTCGACCAGTACCTGATTTATCGCCCGGCCCTGGTGCTCGGCTGGGAAGCCGGCCAGGCCGCGGCCGAGCAGGACAGCGCCGCACACTGGCAGGCACGCCTGTGGCGGGAGCTGGCCGCCCGCATCGGCAATCGCCCGGAGGCCCGCCATCGGGCCGCCCTCTTCCGCTCCCTGGAGCTCTGCCTCGAGCGGGGCCAGCCCCCCCAGCTCCCCCTGCCGGAGCGTCTGCTCCTCTTCGGGCTCTCCACCTTGCCCCCGGTATACGGGCGCCTGCTCGCCCGGCTCGGGCACCACCTGCCCATCCATCTCTTCGTGCTGAGCCCCTGCCGCGAGTACTGGGCCGACCTGGTGGACGAGGGCCGGCTGGCCCGCGCGCGGGCCCGGGACCTGGCCCGAGGCGGCCCCCAGCAGGCGGCCCTGCTGGACCTGGGCAACCCACTCCTCGCATCCTGGGGAAGGGTCGGCAAGACCTTTCAGGACGCCCTGATCGAGCTGGGTGGGGAGGAGACGGCGGATTATCGGGAGCCGCCCCCCGACCGGCTGCTGGGCCTGCTCCAGTCAGACCTGCTCGACGCCAGGGACCGGCGCGCCGCGCGGCCGTGCGAGCGGATCCTGCTGGAGGCGAAGGACCAGTCGCTGCTCATCCATGCCTGTCACGGGCCCCAGCGTGAGGTCCAGGTCCTCCACGACCGCCTGCTACGCCTCTTCGAGGAGGTCCGGGACCTGCGTCCCCGGGACATCCTGGTCATGGCCCCGGACATCGACGGCTACGCCCCTCACATCGAGGCGGTCTTCGGCGCGGTCGCGCCGGGCGATCCCAGGTCCATCCCCTATGCCATCGCCGACCGCCGCCTGGCCGCCGAGCACCCGCTGCTGGCCGCCTTCCAGTCCCTGCTGGCGCTGCCCGAGTCCCGCCTGGGCGCCTCCGAGGTGCTGGGCTGGCTCGGGGTGCCGGCAATTGCCCGGCGCTTCAGGCTGGACCTCCAGGCCCTGGAGCGGGTGCGCACCTGGGTGGCGGAAACCGGCATCCGCTGGGGCGAGGACGGGGCCATGCGGGCCCGGCTCGGGCTGCCGGAGGAGGACGCGAACACCTGGCGATTCGGCATGCGTCGGCTGTTCCTGGGCTACGCCTTGCCCCCCGAGGAGCGGCTGCATGGGACCCTCCAGGGCGCGGTGCTGCCCTATCCGGACCTGGAGGGACCCGAGGCCGAGGCCCTGGGGGGCCTGCAGGGGCTGCTGGACACCCTCGGCCGCTGGCGCGCCGACCTGGACCGGCCCCGTCCCCTGAGGGAGTGGGCGGAGTCCATCAAGC
>JBLMWY010000401.1:0-3617 GCA_050257475.1 Bdellovibrio bacteriovorus | reverse complement strand
AAGGGGAGACGTCACAGTGGCTTCCTGCGTGTCGGCCGCGGTGGCTGGGGCACGACGCGATCTCAGGCGTGACGCTGGCTGCCTACGGCATCTACGGCAGTTACGGAAACGGCTGGCCCTGGTCCGGGCAACTCCCTCTCAGGGTGGAATCCGGCGGGCTCACGGCTGCGGAGGCGGCACGACGAGGTACCACGTGCCCTTGTCGCTCTGCTGCTTCCTCAGCCAGCTCGGCCCGCACTGGTAGAGGGTCTCGCCCTTCACCGTCACGCCCAGGCAGCCGGACGGGAGCACCCAGGTCGTGCTGTCGATGGGGAGCGGGGTGGTCACCGGCGGCGGCGGCGGCGCCGAGGGGGGAGGCGGCGGGGTCGGCGGTGGCTTGGAGACGACGGCGGCGACCACGACCGCCGTCGTCACCACGACGGCGGCGGTGGCGACCGGGGCGGGGCGGCGACGGACGACGACGACGGCCGAGGCATGGCCTGGAACGGCCAGGCTGGCCAGAAGGCCCGCGACGACGAGGGGACTGGCGCGCATTCTTGGCTCCTCTACTGGAACTCGCTGGCGGCTTCGCGGAAGTCGACCTGGGTGGCGCCCTTCGGCCTGGGCAAGGCGAACGTCGACGCGGGCAGCTTCGGGTCGATCCTCCACTCGGCGATGTCCGCCTGGAAATGGGGCTGCTGCGGCTCGTCGACGTAGACCACGAGCGCGCGGGCCGGCAGGGCGGTGGCAGGGTCGATCCAGTACTCGATGCGGATGCGGGGGCCCGCCAGCACGAGGTGCTCGACCTTCTTCCCCCGGATCGTCGCCGGGGTGGTCACGACGAGCTGGGTGATGCCTGCGGTGATGGCGGCGCAGGGGTCGGCCACGAGGAACTCGTCGAAGGGCATGTTGAGCCCCGCCTGCTCCCCGGCCACCGGCAGCATCGCGTCCAGGGTCGGAGGGGCGCCCGTCGTCGCCCACACCGACTTTCCCGGCACGAGCACCGTCATGGCCTTCCCGTCGTAGGTGAACCGGAAGTCGGGGAGGTCGCCGACGCGATGCGCCGCCAGTCCGTCCGGACGCCGGACGGACATGTCGTAGTCGTTGAAGAAGGTGGCCAGGGTGCCGTCGGCCACGGGGAGCTCCAGCGAGGCCCGCCCCCGGATCGTGAAGGTCCGAGCGGCCTTGAGCCGGGCGCACATGCGCGTGAGGAGCGCCATTCCTCCGGAGTCCTCAGCGGGCGTTCGGGCGGCGGCCGGAGAATTGGCGGTAGCTGGTGGGTCCCCGGGGGTGGAGCCGGTCCCAAGAGCGAGCAGAAGCGTACTGGTCAACGCAGCGAATATCATTGGGCGTTCTCCTCCCTGATGAGCTCCACAGCCGCATCTTGCGAGGACGTACCGTAGCCTGTCCGTGTCAGGTCGCCTGTGCGGTTCGTCTGGATGGTCCCGATGTACCCAATTGTGCCGCGGTGGGCAACCGCAGCGGGAGGGGCCACGCTCGCACAGGCTGACCGCATCATTGCCCCGGGGATCGATTATTCTTTCATGTGAATGATCGCGGCCGCGCCCTCAACCCCTGCGGTGTTCCCCAACGGTTCCGGCGGACCCATCGAACTCGATGGCTTCGATGCCACCTTGACCTTCAGCCCCGCATGGCAAACGTCGTACCAGCAAGTCGGACGTGGCATCCCGCGGGTCCGCGTGACGTTCGCGCACGCGCCCCGGCTGGAGCTTGCGGTCATCTCGCGCACCCCAGGACTCCTCGTCCGAGGCGCGCCGCCACCCGGGACAGCTATCCTCGCCATGAGTCTCCGAGGCTCTGCCATCCAACTCCAGGGGCACCCCTGGGCGCGAGGGACCATCGGCTTTGTTCCGGTGGGCGGGGAGTTTGAACTGATCTCGACGACCCCTCATGCGCTCTTCGCCCTGTGCGTCGATCACGCCACGCTCAACCTAGCCGCCGAGCAGTGCTGGGGGCGACCGCTCCCTTTGCGACACTCTGGGCCGGGCTTCCGTGTTCGCAACGAGGTGAGCCACCGGCGCCTCGTCGCGACGTGGGCTCGATGGCTCCAGCGTGCGCGTCGTCCTTTAGGGCTTCCCACGGAGATGCAGGCTCACATGGAACAGGAAGTCGTTGGCGCCTTGTTGGAGAACGTCGAGCCGGGCTTCCGGGTCCCGCCCCCGAATCGCCGCCGCGATGTCGCCGTGCGCGCCGAGGTATTCCTCCGAGGGCGTCTGGATGAGCCGGTCAGCATTGCGGACGTGTGCGCGGCCGTTCACACCTCACGGCCAACGCTGCACGCGAATTTCCGCGACGTGTTTGGGGTCTCCCCGATGGCGTACTGGAAAGCTTTGCGTCTCTCAGCAGTACGCCGGGAACTGGCGCGAGCGCGGCGAGGAACGACGGTGGAGGAGATTGCCCTGAAATGGGGCTTCTCCCGCCTCGGCCACTTTTCCGCTGACTATCGGGCCATGTTCGGCGAATACCCCAGGGAAACAATCCGCCGTGATGGCCGCCGCGTCCCGCAGGAGGTAAAGGCCCCGCGTGGGCTTGATCCGCCGCGACGTCCAGGTTGACTACGCTGCTACCTGTCGTTCCCGTGCCACCCTCTCGAACTCGGCGGGGCTCATGTAGCCGATGACCGAGTGCCTGCGCTGCTGGTTGCAGAACACCTCGATGTAGTCGAACAGCTTCTCCTTGGCGGAAGCATGGGTCTCGAACCGCTCGCCGATCTCGGACTTCAGGGTCGAGAACCAGCTCTCCATTGCCGCGTTGTCATGGACGTTGCCTCGGCGACTCATGCTGCAGGTGATTCCCCGGCCCGCCAGGATCTGCTGGTAGTCCTCGCTTGCATACGGGCTCCCCTGGTCCGAGTGATGTAGCAGGCCAGCGTCTGGGCAGCGGCGCTGAAGTGCCATCTCCAGGGCCCTCATCGCCAAGAAGCGATTGTTGGCTGCTGACAGGGCCCACCCGACCACGAACCGCGAGAACAGGTCCACGACGACCACGAGGTAGAGCTTCCCTTCGCCGGTGAAGATCTCCGTCGTGTCGCTCACCCACTTCTGGTTGGGTCGCTGTGCCTCGAAGGCCCGCTCGAGCAAGTTGGCGGCTACCGGCTGGTCATGCTCACTCATCGTGGAGTATCGGTAGCGCCGGCGCACCCGCGCCCGGAGCCCTTCCTGCTGCATGATCCGGATGACTCGCTTCCGGCTCACGAAGACCTCCCGCGCCGCCAACTCGGCATGCACCCTCGGGCTTCCGTAGGTCCTGCGACTCCGCTCGTGTGCCTCTCGGATGAGAACGGCCAGGCGCTGGTCCTCGACCGTGCGCGCCGATGGCGAGCGGCCCAGCGACGAGTAGAAGCCGGACCGGGACACATCCAGCGCCCTGCACAGCACCTGAGCGGAGCTTCACGAGCTCCTCGCGCTCTGCCGTCGTGAGGCCCGTCTTGCCCTTGGAGCGGTCCGCCCGGGCTTGATGCACCCACTGCTGCAGCGCCGACACGGTCAGGTCCAGGTCCCGGGCCACTGCTGACACCGACTTGCCCTGGTCGAGGGCCAGCCGCACGGCGCCCGCCTTGAACTCATCCTTGAACGCCCGACGCACCCGTCGGGCCTTCCGGGGCTTCGCCTCCTGAT
>JBLMWY010000400.1:0-4200 GCA_050257475.1 Bdellovibrio bacteriovorus | reverse complement strand
TGCGCCTGCCCGGGGGGCTCGAGTGGCTGAATGTCGCCCGGCCACTGACCCCCGCGGACCTCAAGGGTAAAGTCGTCATCCTGGATTTCTGGACCTACGGCTGCATCAACTGCATCCATGTGGCCGAGGAGCTGCGGCAGTTGGAGGGGCGTTTCGGGAGCCAGTTGGTCGTCATCGGCGTGCACTCGCCGAAGTTCGATCACGAGCGGAATCTGGAGGCCCTGCGCAGCATGGTCGTCCGGCTCGAGCGTCGCCACCCCATCCTCAGCGATCCCGACTGGTCCCTCATGGAGTATTACGGGGCTCGCGCCTGGCCCACCCTGGCGCTCTTCGCCCCGGACGGGAGCTGGGTGGCGCGAGTGAGCGGCGAGGGGCAGGGGGGGCGGCTGGCCCGGGCCATCGAGGGGCTCCTGGATGCCTACCGGGGTGCGCTGGACGATCGGCCCCTGCCCATGGCCCTGGAGCAGGATCGGCTGGCCGCCTCACGGCTCGCGGCTCCCGGCATGGTCGCCGTTTCTCCCGACGGCGGTCAGGTGGCGATCAGCGACACCCTGCACCATCGGGTCATACTCGCCGGGGCGGACGGAAAGATCCGGCGCGTCTTCGGCAGCGGCGTGCGGGGCCTGCGGGACGGACCGGCCGAGGAGGCGCAACTCAACTCCCCCCAAGGGCTCGCCTTCGCGGACGGGGCCCTCTTGGTAGCGGATCCCGGCAGTCACACCCTGCGCCACATCGATTTTGCCACGGGCCGGGTGAGCACCTTGGCTGGGACCGGACGCATCGGTCTGTCGCGGGTGCAGGGCCCGGTGAAGGCACGGCAGCAAGACCTGCGTTCCCCGTGGGGCCTGATGTCGGGGCAGGACGGGCTCTACGTCGCCATGGCCGGCAGCCATCAGATCTGGCGCCTGGATCCGAGAGACGCCCTGATCGGGCCCTACGCGGGGTCAGGTCGGGAAGGGATCGACGACGGGGGGCTTCGGGATGCCAGCTTCAGCCAGCCGAGTGGGCTTGCCCTGATCGGGACTGACCTCTATGTGGCCGACGCGGAGGCCTCGGCGATCCGCCGGGTGCGCTTGGACCGCGGCCGGGTGGAGACCCTGATCGGTGAGGGTTTGTTCGCGTTCGGGGATCGTGACGGACCTTTCGATCGGGCGCAGCTCCAACACCCGGCGGGGATCGCCGCCTTGGGGACGGATCGACTGGCGATCGCGGATACCTATAACCACAAGGTCAAGCTGGTCGACTTGCCCAGCCGGACCGTGGCCACCGTCCTGGGCACTGGCAGCCCCGGCCGGCGGATCGGCATAGCCGGAGAGACCGAGCTCAACGAGCCGGGCGGCCTGGCCTACGCGGGGGGCCGCCTGCTGGTGGCGGACACCAACAACCACCGCATCCTGAGCCTGGACCTCGAGTCGGGTGAGGTCCGAGACTGGGTCCCGACGGAATGACCTGGCCGTGCGCGGGCGGCGGGTCCCATCACCACCGGGTGCCCCCTTTGCGCCGCCGGCGGTCGCGTCAGCGGCCCGTCTGGCGAGGGCGGTCGATGTCCACTACTCAACCCACAGGAGGAAAACCATGAAGGTCCAACGCAGCCTCTTTCGCCGTGCCGCCGGCGTTGCAATCGGCGGCGCCCTGCTCCTCGGCGTGGCCGCACACGCGGAGTCCCCGGGGGCTCAGCCCCAGGATCTTGGCCAAGGGTTCTGGACGCCCCAGGGGCAGCTCGGCCCGGGTCTCCCCCAGGGCGCGCCAATGCCGGGGCCCGGGGCTGGCCATTGGGTGCCGATCCGCATCTATGGCTGGCCCAGTGACTTGCTCGGGATGCCGGCCTCTCAAGGGAGCCGGGGGATTCCGAGCTTGCCACTGTGCCAGGGAACGAGCAGTGAGGATGGCACCTGGGTCTGGATACCCAAGTCCAAAGGCCCCGGCGCCCAAAGGGACGACGCGTCAGCGGGTTCCACTGCCCATCGACCTTGACCTGATCCTTGCCAAGGGAGGCGAGGGCTCGACGAGGGTCTGGTCTTGAATCGGCGCCCGGGGCAGAGACCTCAGTAGAGAGCCGTCATCATGCGGGCGCGGTAGCGGCTCACCAGGCCGCCCTCGCCCCCGAGCAGGTCGAAGATGGCTACCATGCCCTTGCGGCCAGCGTCCTCGCCATAGGCGCGGTCGCGCCGAACCAGCTCCAGCAGCAGCTCCAGGGCGGACTCGTAGTCGCCCGCGAGGACCCGTTGGGCGGCGAGCTGGTAGCGGGCCTCGCTGTCCTTGGGGTCGGAGGCTAGGCGCCGCTCCAGGGCGGCGGGGTCGGGCGACCCCTCCAGGGCGGCGGCAAACAGAAGCTGGCCCCGTAGGGCCGCCACCTCCGGGTCGTTGGCGAGCTCCAGGGGCAGCCGATCCAGCGCCGTCTGGGCCTCCTCGATCTGGCCCTGGGCAACGGCGAGTTGGATCTCCGCCAGGGCCAACCGTGCGTTCTCCGGATCCTCGGCCCGGGCCCGCTCGATGAGCTCCCGTGCTCGGCCGAGGTCCCCGGCCGCCAGCATCCCCTGGGCCTGTGCGAGCAAGCCGTCGGAGGCGCGGGGGAGGTAGCGGTCCAGGAACTCCCGGATCTGCCCCTCCGGCAGGGCCCCCATGAACTGGTCCACGGGGCGTCCGTCCTTGAAGAGCTGCACCGTGGGCAGACTGCGGATACCGAACTGGGCCGCCAGGGCCCGCTCCTGCTCGGTGTCGAGCTTGGCGAGGATGAAGCGTCCACGGTATTCATCGGCCAGCTTGGCCAGGATCGGCATCAACATCCGGCAGGGGGCACACCAGTCCGCCCAGAAGTCCACCAGGACGGGTCGCTCGAAGGAGCCGTCGAGGACCACGGACTCGAAGTTGGCGGCGGTCAGGGTGACGATGTAGGGTGAATCCGCCATGGGTGTCTCCATTGGATGCGCTTTGGATCAGCCCGCAACGACGGCGAGCTGCCTGATGGGCCGAGAAGTATTGCTCGTATTGGGGTGAATCAAGCGCCCCCAAGGCCAACGCAGGAGCGGTCACTCGACCCTCGGCCCTTGGCCCTCGGCCCTTGCCAACATCTCGCTTGCGTGGTCCCGGGTGCGCTGGGTGATCTCGGTGCCGCCCAGCATTCGGGCGATCTCCTCGACCCGCTCGGTGGCATCGAGGGGCTCGACCTGGGTGTGGGTCTGGCCGTCACCGGTCTCCTTGCGCACCCGAAGCTGACGGTGGGCCTGGGCGGCCACCTGGGGCAGGTGTGTGACACAGAGCACTTGGCGGGCCTCCCCGAGGCGGCGCAGCAGGCGTCCCACGATCTCCGCCACCCCGCCGCCGATCCCCACGTCCACCTCGTCGAAGACCAGGGTGGGGACCCGGCCGCACTCGGCGGTGGCGACCTGGATCCCCAGGCTGATGCGCGAGAGCTCTCCCCCGGAGGCGACCCGGGCCAGCGGCTGGAGGGGCTGCCCCGGGTTGGCGCTGACCAGAAACTCGATGCGCTCGCGTCCCCCCGAGGCGGAAGCGTCAGGCCCCAAGGGCTCCATCTGGACGGCAAACCGCCCGCCCGCCATGCCGAGCTGCTGCATGGCCTGCGTGACCTGCTCCCCGAGCCGGGCGGCGGCGGCCTGGCGGGCCTGGGTCAGGCGCGCCGCCTCGACCTCGAAAGCCGCCCAGGCGGCATCCCGCTCCTGGCTCAAGACGTCCAGGTCCTGATCGGCGGACTCGAGCCCCGCCAGCTCGGCTTGGCGCTCCAGGAGCAGCTCCGGCAGCATCTGGGGAAGAACACGGTATCGGCGCGCCAGGTCGTGGATCTGGGCAAGCCGGGTCTCCACCGCGTCCAGGCTGGCAGGGTCCAGGTCCAGGCCTTCCAGGTAGTGACGCAGCGCGGCGGACGCCTCGCGCACATGGATGGTGGCCCCTTCGATAAGCTCTCGGGATGGTTCGAGGCGTCCGTCGATGGCGCTGAGCTCGGCAATCTCCGCGGACGCGCCGCCGAGCAGATCCTCGATGGCGGGCTCCGACTCCGCCAGCAGGCCCAGGACCCGCGCCGCGCCGGATTGCAGTCGGCCCAGATTGGCGAGCCGGCGCTGCTCCTGGTCGAGGGTCTCGAGCTCGCTGGCGCTGAGGTTGAGCGCCCCCAGCTCCTCCACCTGGAAGCGCAGCAGGTCCTGGCGCTGGGCCCGCTCGGCGGAGGCACCCGCGAGGTCTTTG
>JBLMWY010000399.1:0-2600 GCA_050257475.1 Bdellovibrio bacteriovorus | reverse complement strand
GGCGACAGGATCAGGGAGCGCTCGATGATGTTCTCCAGCTCCCGCACGTTGCCCGGCCAGTCGTAGGTCAGCAAGTCGGCGAGCGCCTGGTCCGGGATGCGGGTCACCTGGCGGCCGAGCTTATAGCGCAGCTTCTCCACGAAATAGGCCGCGAGCAGGGGGATGTCCTCCCGGCGCTCCCGCAGGGGCGGCAAGGTGATGGGGAAGACCGTGAGACGGTAGTAGAGGTCCGGGCGGAAGGTCCCCGTCTGGGCCATGGACTCCAGATCGCGGTTGGTGGAGGCGATGACCCGGGCGTCGGAGCGCCGGCTCACGGTGGAGCCCAGGCGCTCGAACTCCCCGCCCTGGAGCACCCTCAGCAGCTTGGCTTGGAGATCCAGGGGCAGCTCGCCGATCTCATCGAGCACCAGGGTCCCGCCGTTGGCCACCTCGAAGCGCCCGATCTTGCGGGCGATGGCGCCGGTGAAGGCCCCCTTCTCGTGGCCGAACAGCTCACTCTCGATCAGGGTCGCCGGCAGGGCCGCGCAGTTGACCCGGATCAGCGGGCGCTCGGCCCGGCGGCTGCGCCGATGGATGGCGGTGGCGATCAGGTCCTTCCCGGTACCGGTCTCGCCGAGGATCAGCACCGTGCTGTCGGTGGGGGCCACCTGCTCCACCTGACGCAGCAGCTGCCGCAATGAGGCACTCTCGCCCACCAGCTCGTCGAGCTCACGGCAGTGCAGCACCTCCTCGCGCCAGACCGCGTTCTCCGCCTCTAGCCGCTCCCTTAGCGCGCGGTTCTCCGCCAGCGCCGAGCGCAGCTCCAGCTCCTTGCGCCGCCGCAGCAGGGCGCTGGCGAAGACCCCGGCCAGCAGGCGCAGGCGCCGCACCTGATCCTCGGCCCAGGCGTGCTCGCCGCGAATCGCGCCGATGGAAAGCCAGCCAAATGACTCGCCCGCCGCGATCAGGGGGAAGATGGCCATGGAGCGGATGCCCAGGGTGCTCAGGGCCTGGGCGTCCGCGGCCGCCTCGGTTGGTAGATCGGCAAGCCGGTCGAAGATGACTGGGCTGCCTCCGCGCACCCGCGGGGACAGATAGGGGAAGTGGGACTCGGCCACGGGAGACGGGACGGGCGCGATGCCCGGAAGGGCCCAGGAGTGGGTTGCTGTGAGCTGACCCGGGGTCGCCTCATAGCGGCCCAGGGTGCTGCGGTCCACGCCGAGGAAGAGCACGATGCGCCGCAGGGCATCCAGGATCCGGTCATCCAGGGCCTCCGGCTCCACGTCGACGAAAGAGGCCGTGAGATCGGTGACCAGGTCCTCGAAGCTGGTCTCGGTCGTGGCCGTGACGGCGGGTGCCGGGTCGGTTGAGCCAGGGTTCACGTTGGCGGCCAAGTCTCTGGGAGTCCTACATCCTGGCGGTTTTAACTGACTGGGTGTGCGAGATCCTCGCGCCGGGCATGAGCGCAAGGACATGGCCGATCTCCAGCCGCTGCTTCAGCGTGCCGGCGTCTCCTGCGACTCGGTCGGCACCCACAGATCCGCCAGGTGGATGGTCACCGCCGCGAAGGGGGCTATGGCCACCCGATCATCGCCAGAGAAGCGCCCAATCTCCCGCCAGCCTTTGCCTTCGCGTTCATAGGCCTCCAGGGTGCGTGCCAGGGGGTCCAGCAACCACGCATGGGCCACCCCGTATTCGGCGTAGATCGGCATCTTGATCTCCCGGTCCTTGCTTGCCGTGGACTTGGAGAGGATCTCGCACACCCAGTCGGGGACCACGGTGAAGCGCTGGTCCTCCGGGATTCGGGGCATCCGCTCGCGGCGCCAGCCGGCCAGGTCCGGCACATCGACCTCGGTATCGCGGATGAGGTGCAGCTCCGGCTCGTCGATGATCCACCAGCCTCCGGGACCCCCACGGCCCTTTTGGTAGGGTCCGAGCAGCTCGGCGCCAAGTACAGAGGAGGCGAGCCCATGGCGGCCACTGGGGCGCGGCTGGGTATAGAGCTGGCCGTTCAAGATCTCGCCGGTCAGCCCCTCGGGCAGGGCCGCGAGCTGCTCATAGAGGCTGGGGCGGGTGCGCGCGTGCATGACGGGGACCGGCCTACGGGAATGGACACAGGTGCAAGTGTAATCGGCTGCCGTGCCCTGCGGCGACCAGCATGACGACATTTCGTCACTTACGAAATCTCGTGATCTAACTCTCGGTATTTCGAGACCTCCGCTCGGCTATCCCGTCCCTGGCCAATCGTGGCGCTCCGGTTCTCATAAGGTTTCCTATGATATATCAACGCATTGTAAACATTTCGGGTGGCTTGCGTGGACATGGTCCGCTTCCTGCTGCCTCTTTTCCATGACCTTTCGGATCACGCGGCTGGATGACCCTCAGCGGACTGTCATCAAGGTCGACGGGTGGTTGCAGGCAAAGGGGCTGCCGGATCTCGAACGGGAGCTGGATCGGATAAGGGGCGATGCCTCCGCTGGCATGACCCTGGACCTCTCGGGGCTCCGTCAGGCGGACGAGGCGGCCGTCGAGCTCCTGCGAGGGCTCGCGGCGGGTGGGGCTCAATTCATCAACTGCCCGCCCTACCTGGCGCTGCGACTTGCCCCGCCAGGGGGCCGGAA
>JBLMWY010000398.1:0-2768 GCA_050257475.1 Bdellovibrio bacteriovorus | reverse complement strand
TGATCGCCTGCAACGAGGAGCAGGCGAAGCAGATCGTCGAGACCGTGCGCCCCCTGCTGAAACGCATCGGCGGTATTTGTCTCGTCTCTGACGCCATGTGGGTCCTGCACTGAGGAACCTCGGTAGGGCAAGGACGCCCGTCCGCGCGATCAATCCCCCGTAAGATTTTTCTAAGCCAGGGCCTCGGCGTCTCTCCGCCCAAGCGTCTGCTTTCTCTTCTCTCCTCCCCAATCACAGCCAGTCGAAGCCTTCACGCATTGCCCTCGCCGATGACCTTGAATCGCGGGGACCGCACGCACTGACTGCGCCTCACCCACCTGGGAGGGCCGGGTTGCGGGAGATGACCGTCGAGAGCTTGGGTCTCCCATGGTGAGCTTGGTTCTCCCAGTTCAAGCCATAGGAACGGAGCAGGCCTTCGTCCCGTGAAAGCAAGAAACCCCAGGTCTTCACCTTTGGAAGGGCCTGGGGTCAAAGCCGGCGCAGTGCCGGCGACGGATGGTCGCAACCTAGACGTGGGTTAGGTGCACCACGCCGGTGTCGAGGTCGCAGTAGGCGCCTACCACCAGCAGACGACCCTGGCTGATCGCTTCCGCCATGATAGGGATCTCTTTCAGGCGTTCCACCGTGATCTCGGTATTGGCCTTGGTTACCTCCTCCGCGACCTCTACGCCCTGCCCCTTGAACCGTTCCACGGCCGGGCGGATACCTTCTACCACGTCGTTGATCTCGGCCGGTGCCCGCTCGTTCTTTCCGATCAGCTCGATCGAGGACTGCACCGCCCCACACCGTTCATGGCCCATGACCACCAATAGGGGGATCTTCAGCACGGCGACCCCGAACTCGAGGCTGCCGAGGACGGCCTTGTCCACCGTGTGGCCCGCGGTGCGGATGACGAGCAGGTCACCCAGACCTCGATCGAAGACCAGCTCCGGGGGCACCCGGGAATCCACGCAGCTGAATACGATGGCAAACGGCTTCTGGCTCTGGGACACCGCCGCCCGGCGGGTTGGGGTCTCATTGACGTTTGACGAGCGGAAGGCCACGTAACGGCGATTGCCTTCCACTAGGCGCGCTAGCGCCTCCTCGGCACTTGCAACGGGTCCCTCGTCAGGGGTGGCGGCGGCCCAATAGGGGTCCTCGCCGTAGGGCATTGGAGAGGCGGGCCACCCATACGGGGGAACGGGTCCCGCTGGGTGGTAGCCCCGCTGCGGATACATTGAATAGGGGCCCGCCTGGGCCCCGAGGGCTGTGCCGGCCGTGGCCAGCCCGAGAACCTTAAAGAAACGACGACGGGAGTTCGGTGTGTCTTGGCACATGGGTCTCATCTCCTTCAAGATGCCGCGATCGGCGGCCCCTTGAGAATAGCCAGAGCAGAGTCCTGCGATACATCCAATTTATCATTCGGATGCCTTGAATAAGTCTGTCTATGGGACCCATCGAAAGCACTGATAATTGCACCCTGGGAAGGGACCTGATCTCGGTGGAGAACCGCAGGCTTGCCCCCAAGGGGGCGCGCCACCCTACCAGACCTCCCCATCCCTGCGCGAGCAGGGTGTCTTGGCCAAACCAACTCCCGTCCCATTGCCCCATCCGCTCATCCTTTAATTGACCGTCCCCGATGAGATGATGCCCCTGTTCTGGACCCCTGCCTCATTCGCCGAGATCACCGCGGGTCGCTGGCTGGTATCGCCGAGGGATCCGGATCGGCCGCTCTCGGGGGTCTCCATCGACAGCCGGCAAGTAGCCCCAGGGGCGGCCTTCATCGCCATCCGGGGGGAGCGCTATGACGGACACGCGTTTCTGGGTGACGCGACCTCAAGGGGCGCCGCGCTCGCCTTGGTGGAGCGAGACGTTCGGGCGCCTGACCCTGCCGTACCCATCCTTCAGGTGCCGTCGACGGTGCTTGCACTGCAGACCCTGGCCCGCCGGTACCGGGATCTCCTGGGAGAGTCCGGCTGCCGGGTCCTGAGCGTCTCGGGCTCCAATGGGAAGACCACCACCCGCCACCTCATCCACCAGGTCCTGATCCACGGGGGTCTTCGGGGCACCCAAAGCCCTCGCAGCTTCAACAACCAGCTCGGCGTCCCGCTGACCCTGCTCGCGGCCCATCCAGCGGACCACTTCGTCGCCTGCGAGATCGGCACCAACCACCCGGGGGAGCTCGCCGCGCTCGCCAATCTGGTACGCCCAGACCTGGCCGTGGTGACTAGCATCGGGGAGGAGCACCTGGAGTTCTTCGGGGACCTCGCCGGCGTGGCCCGGGAGGAGGCGGCGGTGTTCGGCTTCGTCCGCGCCGGCGGTGCCCTGGTCCTGCCAGATCCACGCTGGCTACCCGTGCCCCTCGAGCCGCCCCCGGCTCCCCCCTTCTCGATCCACCGTTTCGACCTCGATTCTGTGGCGGACCACCTCCTGCTGCCCGGCCTGCACAACCGCCTCAACGCCTCGGCCGCGGCCCTGGTCGCCCGCCTTCTCGGGGTGGAGGACCCAGCGATCGCCAGCGCCTTGTCCAACGCTGGGGCGCCGTCGATGCGGGGGGAGGTTCTGTTCGCCACTGACCACCACCGGCCCACGGTGATCAATGATGCCTACAACGCCAACCCCAGCTCCATGGCGGCGGCCCTGCACGCGCTGAAGGACTGGGAGGGACGCCGCGTGGCCGTCCTGGGCGACATGCTGGAGCTCGGCGAGCGCGGTACTGCCGCCCACCGGGAGGTCGCGGCCCTGGCGCTAACGACGGCCGAGCGCTGCGTCTTCATTGGACCCCTTTT
>JBLMWY010000397.1:0-8703 GCA_050257475.1 Bdellovibrio bacteriovorus | reverse complement strand
ACAACGTCAAGACCCCTTGGGTGCTCGCGACGGCAGCACCTACGGGTGAAACCGGCCACTCGCCCGCCGCGTTGCTTGACCGCAAAACCCCGCAGTTGCTGCCGCTTGACGCGGACCTGTCGGCTGACCGCGAAGGACGCTTATGTAAAGCTTTGCACAAGCGTCCAGACCTGCCGCTCAGCCGCAGCCCGTCGAGGGGCGGCACCACGGGCTATGCAGTCGGTCGCGGCGAAACGGATAAGCGCCTGCTCTCGACCCATTGGAGACATCGGCACTGCGAACAACGACGGCTGCAATGCTACCCGTAGCGGAGGTTCCGAGAATTGCCGTTTTCATCACTGACGCCGTCGATCTCACCCGCGCGCGGCGCCCGCTTCATTCGGTACTGGCAGGGCCAATGCAGGTGCATCGCGCACCCAGCCCTAAGCATGCGACGCTGGATCATCCGATCTTGGCGATCGAGACTACGCGATGATCCAGACTCTGGGAGTCTGGCGCCACCTCCGCGCCTAGCGCGTCGACGTATTGTTCCACCCGCACTTGGAGGGTGCCCAACTCGGGGGCATGGATCACGCAGCGCCGCCCACCCTCGTCGATCTGCGCATTGAGCAATGCATCGCGCATGAAGGAGACCGAAGGGGCCGGCCCGTCAATGTTGTAGATGGCATCATTCAGCATGATCGCAGCACGGGAGTCGACCCGCAGGGTGCAGCGTGCATCTGGATCAGTCATCAGCCGCGCGCTCCGGAATGAGCGCGTCTTGCCGACGCTTGAGCCCCATTGCGGGGCAAGCTCGCGCAGGAACCCGACGAGCTCCGGGTCGGTCATCAGCGCGCCCACAACCGTACGCACACATTTCTCGTCATCGGTCGGGGTTGCATCGTTGCTCATGGCATTGCCTCGTCAGGCTGGAGTCGATGTTGGAAATAGGGCCTGCGAACCACGCCCGTTGGTTGGGTTAGGTTAGCCCAAGTGTTGGCGCACGCGCGACCTTCACCCGAACGGCTTGCTCCGCGCCATCCCTTGGGGATGCGGGTGCCGCCATCGGCCGAGCGGCCCAACGCGCTAGCTGGCCCGTACCATGGCCTTAACTTTGGAAGAACCCGTTGGGGCTGCCGGACCTCTGTTAGGACAGGCTTCGTGTGGCTTGATTTCTCTATCCGGACGGTTCTTCGCATTCGCTAGCACGAACTCGTCGCCGCGACGCTCAGAGCATTCGACGTGCGCAACCTGTGCTCCATTGCTACGCGACCGGCTGCAATGCGCGTTCAGAAGACGCCGGCCATGCCGCTTGTGACTGGCCGCACCTGGGGCGGACCTGGCGCCCGCCCCGGTAGGCTGAGCCTCCGCTGTGGGTCGACGGACCGTGCCAATAGGTTTCGAAAGGTGCGTCAATGCGGCGAAGATAGCCTGTGGCGAGGGACGTAAATCGGCAAGACTCGTGACGAAATAGTGTTGGCGACAAAACCCCGCTCATTGGGGCGGCGGCACGCCCAGCGACAGGCTCCGCCCCCCTCTGTCCTGCCGTTACCCCGGCCCCCACAGGGCGTCGCGCAGCCCGGAGGAGCGCTCCAGGCGGCGGGCGACGCCGGCGACCAGGCGCTCCGCCGTGGCGACGACGGTCACCTGGCGGCGGGCCCGGGTCACGCCCGTGTAGATCAGCTCTCGAGTGAGCACCCGGCTGTCCTGGCGTGGCAGCACCAGGGCCACGTCATCGAACTCCGACCCCTGGCTCTTGTGCACCGTCATGGCGAACAGGGTCTCGGCGGGCGGCAGCCGATGGGTTGAGAGCCGGCGCGGCCCGTCAATTCCCTCAAACCAGGCGGTGGGGGTGCCATTGGAGGGGTCCGGCAGGATCAGCCCTACGTCGCCGTTGAAGAGCCCCAGGTCATAATCGTTGGCGGTGACCAGCAGGGGCTGGCCCACATAATGGCCGCCCTCCGCTCGGATCAGTCCCGCCGCCGTCAGGGCAAGCTCCGCCAGGCGGTTGAGGTGGTGGAGTCCGAAGAGACCCTCCCGCACGGCGCACAGCACCCGATAGGCACCCAGGGCCCCCAGGGCGCCGGCGGGGTCCTTGGCCGCGAGCACCGCCCGGTGCCGCGGCACCACGAAGCGCCCGATGAAGTCCGCCAGATCCCCGTCCCTAACCACCTCGAGACGCACCGCATCCGGATGGCCCGTGTCCAGCACCGCGAGGGCGGCGGGCCCATCGCCGCGATTGATGGCCGAGGCGAGACCCCGGATGGCGCTGTCGGGGCCGAAACGGTAGCTGCGGCGCAGCAAGGCGATCCCGTCGCCGATCCCCGGGTTGGTCCCAGGTCCCGGCGCCCGAACCTCCGCCGGCAGCCGCAGCCCCGTCACGGATTCGAGCTCCCACGCGAGCTCGGCGGAGTAGCTGGCCCCACCGTCCGGGCCACAGAGATCCCCCAGCACGGAGCCCGCCTGCACCGAGGCGAGCTGATCCCGATCGCCGATCAGGATCAGGCGGCAGCGCTCGGGCAGGGCGGCCACCAGGCGCGCGGCCATCGGCAGGTCCAGCATGGAGGCCTCGTCCACCACCAGGAGGTCGAGGTGCAGCGGGTTGTCCGGCCCATGGCGGGGGGCGACCCGCCCGGGCCGGCTGCCGAGCAGACGGTGCAGGGTCAGGGCCTCGGCGGGGATCGCGGCGGCGAGGCCCGGATCGAGGGTCTGGGCGGCGAGGAAGGCGGCCTTGGCCCCCCGGATGGACTCGGTGAGACGGGCCGCGGCCTTGCCGGTGGGGGCGGCCAGGGCGATGCGAGGGGTCTGCCCGCGCGCGAGCCCCTGCTCAATCGCCAGGGCCAGGATGGCGGTGACGGTGCGGGTCTTGCCCGTCCCTGGGCCGCCGGAGATGACGCACAGGCCGCGCAGCAGGGCCAGGGCGGCGGCGACACGCTGCCAGTCGATCGCCTGGCCCGGCTCGGGGGGGAAGAGCCGGGAGAGCCCCTCCCGGAACCGGGCCGGGTCCAGATCGCCCATAGGGGGTTGGGCGCGGGCCCGCACCGCCTCGGCGAGGGTCTGCTCGTAGTGCCAGTAACGCCCCAGATAGAGGCGGTCGGCGCCGTCGAGCACCAGGGGTGCCACGACGCCGGGCGCGCCCACCGCCGGCCAGTCCCGCAGCTCCCGGCGCCAGGCGGCGAGATCTGGGGCCCGTAGCTGCGGCAGGGTGAGGAAGGGGCTGCGGCCGGCGACCGCCGCCAGCTCCAGACAGACATTGCCCTCTCCGACCCGATGACTGGCCAGGGCTGCCGCCAACAGGCGACCCGGGGTGGGCCCCCCGGCGAGCTCACCCAGCCAGCGGGCGAGCTGCAGGTCCAGAGGGCGCAGGACGCCGGCGGCGACGGCGCGCTCTAGCTGGTTGTCCGGGCTCAACTTCGCGCTCCCCCGGCGGCCGAGAAGACCCGATCGAGGTCTTCGATCAGGGTCCGCTCGGGCCTGGTCCTGTGAACCCCCCGCGTGGCACCGAGCGGCGGGCGCATCCCACGCAGGAACAGATAGAGCGAGCCCCCGAGGTGGCGCTCGCAGTCGTAGCCGGGAAGCCGGGCCCGCAGGTAGCGGTGCAGCGCGAGCGTGTAGATCAGGGACTGGAGGTGGTAGTGGTGCTCCGTCATGGCTCGGGCGAGCGCCGGGGGGGCATAGTCGTCCACCCGGTCGCCCAGGTGATTGGACTTGTAGTCGACCACGTAGAAGCGTCCCTCGAACCTTAGCACCAGGTCCACGAAGCCCTTCATCAGGCCGGACAGGCGCCGGGGCGGGAGCTGGACCTGGGCGGGCACGCCGTGACGCGCCAACAGGGCTTGGAGGGCGGGGGGCTCCAACCCCTCCAGGGCGAAGTGGAACTCAAGCTCGGTGCGCCGGTCCTCGGGCGCCAGTCCCCGCAGGCGCAGGCCCTCGGGGGTGAGGGGGGTGTCCAGCACCCGTCCCACCAGCTCCACCAGGGTGGGGGCCCACTGGGGCTCGATGCCGTGGCGTGCCATGGCGGCCTGGACCTCGCGCTCCAGGCCGGGGCCCTGGGCGTCGCGGAAGTCCAGGTGCTCTAGGAGGTCGTGGAGACAATGACCGGCGCGGATCCCCCTGGGGAAGCGGAAGATGGACTCGACGGCAAGAGCGGTCGGCGTGAGCCCCGTCTCGGCACCGGCACGCGGGGGCCCATCGGCCGCTTGGGCATCCGGGTCCTGGGTGTCTTGCCCGGGGTCGACGAGCTCTGGTTCTACGAGCTCTGGGGCAGCGGCTTCTAGGGGGATGGGCAGGGCGTCGTGATCGGGCCGCTCCGGCTCCTGGCGCGTCTCCTGCCCCGGTGTCAGGGCCGAGAAGCTCAGGATGTGCCAGTCGTCTGGAATGGTCCCACCGAACTGGGCGGGGCTCAGGGGCTCTGAGACCGCGGCCGCGTCGAGGGTGGGCGAGGGGCCATTCCCCTCCAGGTCAGTGATGGCGATAGACCCCGGCTCGGACCGGACCAGGGCCTCCAGGTCCTCCCGCATCTCGGCATCGGTGAGCCTGGGCACGCGTTCCGCGGCCGGCAAAGGCTCGCCTCCCGCGCCGTGCCCCTGGTGCAGCAGGTAGGCAGCCGCCGAGCCCTCCGCCTGATTCACGGGGCCCCAGTGGATGATGCACTGGCGTTTGGCCCGGGTGAGGGCCACGTAGAGGAGCCGCAGCCGCTCCGCCAGGTCCTCCCGGTCAGCCAGCCGCCGGTGATGATCCAGCCGCGGGGATCCCAGATCCAGCCGGGGCTCCAGGGTCTCGGGATCGTGGAAGGTCACGGGCCTGTCAGGGTCGGATCTGGGCGCGCCGGACCAGGGCATAGGGATCAGCACCACCGGATACTCCAGTCCCTTGCTCTTGTGGAAGGTAACGACCTGCACCAGGTTCGCGTCGCTCTCCAGGCGCAGCAGGGCGGCGTCGCCGCTCGCCTCGGCGTGGGCCCTCCGGTCGGCGAGCCAGCGCCCCAGGGCCTCCGGGCCCGGGTGCTCGCGCGAGGCCTCCTGGGCCAGCTCCACCAGGTGAAGCAGGTTGGTGAGACGGCGCTCGCCCTCTGGTCCCCGGCGCAGCCTGGCGGGGACCTCCAGCCCGTGGATCAGGGCCGCGAGGGCGGCCATGAAGCCCCGCTCCTGCCACAGTCGCCGATAGCCGTCGAAGTCGCGCAGGACCCGATCCCAGGCCGCAGCGGCCCCGGCGCCGCGTCCGGCCAGCGCCTCGGCGCTCCAGCCCAAGGGGCGGGTGGCCAGGGCCGTGCGCAGGGCCGACTCGCTGGCGCCTGGCTGCAGGGCACTGATCAGGGCGGCCAGGTCCTCGGCCTCCGAGGTCTCGAACACGGTCTCTTGGCCGATGCTGACGCTGCAGATCCCGACCTGGGTCAGGGCGTCGCGCACCAGCAGGCCGTCCCGGTGGCTGCGCACCAGCACGGCGATATCCGCGGCCCTGAGCTCCCGGTCCCCGAGTTGAGCAGTGCCCCCCAGCAGGGCGGCGATCTGGCGGGCGCAGTCGGTGACGGCCAGCTCGCGGGCGGAGTCGGCGACCAGGCGGCGCCCGTCCCGGGTGGTCTTGCCCTGGGCGAGAGGCAGCCAGCGGAAGACCAGGGGTGTGGCCGGGCGGCCGCCGATGTGCAGGGGCTTTGCGTCCGCGTTCGGTGCCGCCTTGACCGGCGTGAAGTCGATGTCGCCCGAGAAGACGAAGGGGGCCTGTGCCCGCCCGAACCATTGGTTGATCGCCTCCACGAGACCCGAGGCCGAGCGGCGATTGGTCTGCAGGGTGTGTATCCGCCCCCTATCCCGCGCCCGCGCCTCCCTGCGGGCCTTCATGTAGGTGAAGACGTCGGCCCCCCGAAAGGCATAGATGGCCTGTTTGGGGTCACCGATCAGGTAGAGCCCGAGTCCCGGGTCCCGCTCCAACGCGTCTCCGTAGACGGCGCTGAGGATCCGGTACTGGAGCAGGTCAGTGTCCTGGAACTCGTCGATCAGGGCCTGGGGGAAGCGCGCCCTGATCCGCGCCGCCAGGCTCGGCCCCTGGGGTCCGGCGAGGGCCTGGGCGGTGTCCGTGAGCAGGTCGTCGAAGTAGATTACCCGCCGCTCGCGCTTGCGCCGGGTCAGCTCCCCGCGGATGAAGTCCAGGGCGCTCGCCAGCAGGGCGGCCCGGCGGGCGCGGTTGATCGCCTCCAGGTCGAGGTCCGCGAGCGCACCGCACAGCTGGAAGAAGGGGTGGGTGGGGGTCTCCTGGCCCCGCTTGGTCGAGTCCCGCAGCTTCCCGGGGGTAAAGAGCCTGAGCCTATCCGGCAGCTTCGACGGGGTGGGCCCCGCGCAGAGGCTATCCATCTGGACGAGCGCCTGGGCCACCGAGGCCGGCTTGTAGCTCGTCTGGGACAGGGACCTGTTGGCAAGCAAGGCCGACACCCCAGCGCGGGACTCGGCCCAGGTGTCGCGGAGGCGTTGGTGGATGCTCGCCAGGGCGGCGAGCCCATCGGAGAGCGCCTCGGGATCCAACGGTACCAGCACTGGGGCCGCGGGCCCCAGCGCCCCCTTGAGGCGATCGAGGAGTGACTCGGGTCCTCCGGGGAGCTCCCGGATCAGCCAGGCGGCCTCGGCCTCGTCGGCGGCGCCCATTCGGCGGCGCCAGAAATCCTGGGCGGCGGCCTGGCGCAGCGCCTGCTCGTCGGTGATGAGCTCGGTATCGAAGGGGGCCCCGCTCTCGAAGGCCATGTCCCGCAGGACCCGCTGGCAGAAGCCGTGGATGGTGTGGATGGCCGCTCGGTCCAGGTCGGCCAGGGCCGACTCCAGCCTGGACTGGGCCAGGTCCGGCTCCTCAAAGGACCCGACCCAAGCCGCGAGCACGGGGTCCTCCGTGGCCATCCCGAGGTGGGTCTCCAGGGCCTGGCGCAGGCGAAGGGCGATGCGGCCCCGCAGCTCCTCGGTCGCTGCCTTGGTGAAGGTCAGCACCAAGATCCGCTCCAGGGGGAGGCCGACCTCCACCACCAGGCGCAGCACCAGGTGGGCGATGGTGTAGGTCTTGCCGGTGCCGGCGCTGGCCTCGATGAGGTGCAGGCCCGACAGGGGGATGGTCAGGGGGTCGCGAGCGCGGCTCAAGGTTGCGCCTCCTCGTGCGCGGTGGCCACGAGTGGCCCGAAGACCCGCTCCGCGATCTCCGGGAAGGGGTGGGCCAGGGGCGCTCGCCCGCGAAAGGCGGTGCGCACCTCGGGCAGGTCCCGCTCTCCACGGCGACCGTTGGAATGGCCCTCCCAGGCGGACTCCACCTGGTTGCCCCAGCCGTGGAGGGCGAAGGCCAGGGAGGTCTCGGGGAAGAAGGGTAGGGGCTCCAGGCGGCCCTGCCGAAACAGACCGATCAGGTCCGCGAGGTGGGTGGGTGCGTCCGCTACCGGGCGCAGCCGCCAGGTCTCCTCCTCCGAGACCAGGACGCTCTCGGGCGCCACCCCTGGCGGCTGGGCCAGGTTGAGGGCCAGGTGGCGCACCCACAGCTCCAGTCGGTCCGACGCCCGGATCCGGCCCAGACGCTGGGCCACGAGCCCCCCGGGGGTGAGTCCGCGCAGCCAACCCACCAGGCGCACGCCGGCCGCCTCCAGGTCCAGCTCAAGGGGCTCCAGGACCTCCGGCAGCCAGGGTGCCAGGCGCTGCCGGAAGGCTGCGACCCGCTCGCTTGCCTGGGTCAGGGTCAGGGTCCCGGCGGCGCCGTGGGGCAGGAGCCCGGAGGCGCGCAGGAGGTCGGGGGCCTCCGTCGCCCGTCCCTGCTCGGCCAGCCGCAGCAGGCGCTGACGCAGCGTCCAGTCCTCCAGGGCATCGGGGACGAAGGGCTCCGACTCCTCGAGGACGAGCTCCCGATCGGGGCCGCGCAGACCCAGCACCTGACAGAGGAACCAGGCCGCCGGGGAGCGCAGCAGGCGGATTAGGTCCTCGATCTCGAGGGACTCGATCGCTGGGGCCTCGCCCTCGGCGGCCTCGGACTCAAGGCAGGAGCGCCCGGCCGGGTCGGCCTTCAGGGGTGCCGGCGCGAAACAGTCGCTGCCGGGCTCGGCCCGGCTCTGGGCGGCCCTGCACCAGTCCTCACGGTAGCTGTAGAGGCGGGGGTCCGAGCCGTCGTAATAGCGCCGGGAGAAGGGCTGCAGCGGGTGCTCGATCACCAGCCATTTGGTCACCTCGACGCCGTCCGGGGCGCGGAAGGCCCCCTGGATGTAGGCGAGCAGCTCCTCGATGAGCACCGACGGGGTCTTGGTCGAGTTGTCACGCTGGTCCCGACCCACATAGGAGAGGTGCAGGTGCTCCCGGGCGGAGAGCAGGGCCTCGAGGAAGAGCTGACGGTCGTCGTCTCGGCGCGAGCGGTCGCCGGGCAGAGGGTCGCGGGCCATGAGGTCGAAGCCGAGCGGTCGCTGATCGCGGGGAAAGTCGCTGCCATTGAGCCCCAGCAGGCACAGGACCCGGGCCGGGATGCTGCGCATGGGAACCATGTTGCAGAAGGTCACCCGGGCGCTTAAGAAACGTTGGGCTGCACCACCGGTCGCGAGCCAGGAGTCGAGCTCGGCGCGGATTACCTCAGCTCCCAGGGGCCCATCGAACCCCGCCGCCTCGGCGTCTGCCATGAGCTGATCCAGGACCTGGCGCAGGGGCTGCAGCAGCTCCTCCTCCGACTCGTCTGGCTCCATCAGGTCAGCCATCAGCCGCTTGATGGACTCCGCCCACTCCC
>JBLMWY010000396.1:0-5698 GCA_050257475.1 Bdellovibrio bacteriovorus | reverse complement strand
TATCCCATGACGTGCGCGAGACCGCGAGCATCGCCGATTACATCTACGTGATCGCCCAGGGGAAGGTGATGGCCAGGGGCACCCCGGAGGCCATCCGGGCCGAGCAGACGCCCTGGGTGCGCCAGTTCATGGACGGTCTCCCGGATGGCCCGGTCCACTTCCATTACCCCGCGCCTCCCCTGGCGAGCGACCTTCTCATCCGGGGGCGCCCCTAGCATGCTGCTCGACGGCCTGGCCCGGCTAGGGCGGGGGGGGATCGACGCCCTGGGTGCCCTGGGGCGCGGTCATCTGCTCCTGGCGCGCATGGCGTTGGGCTCCTCGGAGGTGCTGAGGCGCCCGTCGCTCTTGGTAGCCCAGGTCTACAACGTCGGGGTCCTGTCCATCCTGATCGTGGTGGTGTCCGGACTCTTCGTCGGCATGGTGCTGGGGCTTCAGGGCTACTACGTGCTCTCGCAGTTTGGGGCCGAGGAGAGCCTGGGGGTGATGGTCGCCGCCTCCCTGGTGCGGGAGCTCGGGCCCGTCGTGACCGCCCTTCTGGTGGCGGGGCGCGCCGGCTCCGCCCTCACGGCGGAGATTGGCCTGATGAAGGCCACCGAGCAGCTCTCCGGTCTGGAGATGATGGCGGTGGATCCGGTGCGGCGCATCCTGACCCCGCGGCTGTGGGGGGGCATCCTGGCCATGCCGCTGCTGGCCGCCATGTTCAGCGCCGTCGGCGTCATGGGGGGCTACTTCGTCGGCGTGGGCCTGCTCGGGGTCGACGATGGGGCCTTCTGGAGCCAGATGCAGGCCAAGCTCGACTTCGACGAGGACCTGGTCAACGGTGTCATCAAGAGTCTGGTGTTCGGGGTGGTGGTGACCTGGATCGCCCTCTTCCAGGGGCACGACGCCACCGCGACCTCCGAGGGCGTGAGTCGGGCCACCACCCGAGCCGTTGTGCACTCGGCCCTGGCGGTCCTGGGGCTCGACTTCGTCCTGACTGCCCTGATGTTCGGTAACTGACGGCTACTAGGTGCGACTAGATGAACAAGCAGCGCAGTATCGAGGTCATCGTCGGCGCCTTCATGGCCGCTGGCTTGGTGGCGCTCTTCTTTCTGGCCATGAGGGTCAGCAACCTCAGCGCCGCGGGCGACAGTTCGGGCTATCTCCTGACCGCGCGCTTCGCCAACGTCGGCAGCCTTAAGGCGCGGGCCCCGGTGACCATGGCCGGCGTGCGCATCGGCCGCGTCGAGGGGGTGGAGTTCGACAAGGCGACCTACGAGGCGGTGGTGGCCTTAAGGATTGATCGCTCGGTGGACAGCATCCCCGACGATACCTTCGCCAACATCTTCACCGCGGGCCTGCTCGGGGAGCAGTACGTCGGTCTGGAGGCCGGGGGCAGCGAGAATTACCTCAGGGACGGAGACGAGATCCAGCACACCCAATCGGCGCTGGTGCTCGAGCAAATGATTGGTCAATTTCTGTTCAGCAAGGCTGAAGAGGGAGGTAAGTAATGTTTCGACGTCATTTTCTGTTGCTCATCGCGTTGATGACCCTGGCCACCGGGGCCTCGGCCTTTGCCGCGCCTGACGAGGCGACCGCCCTGGTCCAGCGGACCAGCGAGCGCATGCTGAGCACCCTGCAGGCCCGCCGCGCCGAGGTCGATCGCAATCCCGCCCTGATCTACGGCATGATCGACAGCATCCTGGCCCCCCATTTCGACTTCGAGCTCATCACCCAGGGGGCCCTGGGGCAGTACTGGCGTCAGGCCACCCCCGATCAGCGGCAGAAGCTCATCGACGCCTTCAAGCAGGTCCTGGTGCGCACCTACGCACGCTCCCTGCTGAGCTACTCGGGGCAGGAGATCCGCTATCTGCCCGTGAAGCCGGGCTCCAAGTCCAACACCGTGACCGTGTCCACCGAGGTGCGCGATCGCGGCGCGGCCCCCATCCCCGTGGACTATCGGATGCACAGCAGCGGTGGTAGCTGGAAGGTGTACGACGTCGTCATCAACAACGCCAGCCTGGTCGGGAACTACCGCAGCAGCTTCGCCACCGAGATCCGCCAGAGCGGCATCGACGGGCTGATCAGCAAGCTGGGCGACATGAACCGCAAGGGCGAAGGTTGAAAGGGGCGCGCCTCATCACCGCGGGCCCGGGTCGGCTGCGCGTCGAGGGCGCGCTCGACTTCGGCACCGTCGGTGACCTGGTCACGGCGGCGGTGCCCTTGTTCCCGGCCAGCGGGCGCCTGCGCATCGACCTCTCGGGGGTGGAGTCGGCGAACAGCGCGGGGCTCGCCCTCCTGCTGGAATGGCTGGATCTGGCAAGGTCTCGCCGCCTGGAGCTCGAGTACCTCAACCTGCCGAGCTCCCTGGAGCGCATCGCGGCCTTCTCCAACCTGGGCCCCTTGCTTCCCACGACCCGAGCCTCCTCCGCTTGACGGGCTCGGATCGTCACCTGTTCCCGGTCTGGCTTCGCCCCGCGGGTCAGCGCGGCGCGTGCCGCTGGATGCCCGGGACTCGGGCGGGCCGCGGTCTATTGCACGAGAATCACGGCATCACTGATGGATAAGCTCCTAATCACCGGCGGCGCCCCCTTGCACGGCGAGGTGCGCGCCTCGGGGGCCAAGAACGCGGCCCTGCCGATCCTGGCCGCCACCTTGCTGGCGGAGGGTCCCGTGACCCTCACCAATGTGCCGCGGCTGCGTGACATCGCCACCACCCTGGCCCTGCTGGGGCGCATGGGCGCCCGTCTCACCCAAGAGGACGGCCGCGTGTGGAGCGAGCCGCGCACCCTCTCGAGCTTCGCCGCCCCCTACGAGCTGGTAAAGACCATGCGCGCCTCGATCCTGGTCCTGGGACCCCTGGTGGCGCGCTACGGGCAGGCGGACGTCTCGCTCCCCGGGGGTTGCGCCATCGGGGCCCGACCGGTCAATCTGCACCTCGAGGGGCTCAAGGCCATGGGGGCGGAGGTCAGTGTCGAGGGCGGCTACATCCGCGCCCGGGCCGATCGGTTGCGCGGTGCCCGGCTGGTGATGGAGATGGTGACCGTGACCGGCACCGAGAACCTGTTGATGGCCGCGGTGCTGGCGCGCGGCGAGACGGTCATCGAGAATGCGGCCAGGGAGCCGGAGGTCACGGATCTGGCGGCCTTTTTGTCCGCCATGGGGGCGCGGATCGAGGGCGCCGGCAGCGACCGAATCCAGGTTCAGGGGGTGGACGGTCTGGGTGGGGCCAGCCACGCGGTGATGCCGGATCGCATCGAGAGCGGGACCTTCCTGGTCGGTGCGGCCATGACCGGCGGACGGGTGCGGGTCTCCCATACCCGGCCCGACTGCCTGGACGCGGTCCTGCAGAAGCTCAGGGAGTCGGGGGCCCAGATCGAGGTCGGTGAGGACTGGATCGAGCTCGACATGCGGGGCCGGCGCCCCCGGGCGGTGGATATCCATACCGCGCCGCATCCGGCCTTCCCCACCGACATGCAGGCCCAGTTCTGCGCCCTGAACAGCATCGCCGAGGGCGTGGGGATGGTGGCGGAGACGGTGTTCGAAAATCGTTTCATGCACGTCCTCGAGCTCCAGCGCATGGGGGCCGACATTCGCATCGACGGCCACGTCGCTGTGTGCCGCGGGGTGGAGCGCCTGACCGCCGCCCCGGTCATGGCGACGGACCTACGTGCCTCCGCCGGTCTGGTGCTGGCGGGCCTGGTGGCCCAGGGGGAGACCCTGGTGGACCGCATCTATCATCTGGACCGGGGCTACGACAACATGGAGGGCAAGCTCTCGGGCCTAGGCGCCTCCATCCGCCGCATCGCCGGCGCCAACGGCGTGGCATCTCCGGGATGAGGGCGAAGCGCCAAGCGCCGGGGCCGAGGAGGGGATCTTGGGACCTGGGGAGACTTATCGGATGAGCTCAGAGCTTGAGTTGGGGGTGCCGCTAACGATCGCGCTCTCTAAGGGGCGGATCCTGGATGAGACCCTGCCGTTGCTGGCGGCAGCGGGCATAGTCCCCGTCGACGATCCGGAGACCAGCCGCAAGCTGATCCTGGAGACCAGCAACCCCTGGGTGAAGCTGGTGATCATCCGCGCCAGCGATGTGCCGACCTACTGCCAGTACGGGGCCGCGGACCTGGGCGTGGCGGGCAAGGACGTGCTGCTGGAGCACGGGGGCGAGGGGCTCTACGAGCCCCTGGACCTGGGCATAGCCCGCTGCCGCCTGATGGTGGCGGGTCTGCCCGACGCACCCACCCGGGCCCCGGCCTCGGGCCGGCTGCGGGTTGCCACCAAGTTCGTTCACAGCGCCGAGCGCCACTTCGCCGCCAAGGGCCAGCAGGTGGAGATCATCAAGCTCTATGGCTCCATGGAGCTGGCCCCCCTGGTGGGCCTGGCGGACCTGATCGTGGATCTGGTGGACAGCGGAAACACGCTGAAGGCCAACGGTCTGGTGCCCTTGGAGCACATCGCGGCAATCAGCTCCCGCCTGGTGGTGAACAAGGCGAGCTGGAAGATGAAGCACGCCGCCGTGACCGCCCTGATCGGGGCCCTGCGCGCCGGCCTGGCCGCGCCCGCTGACCGTCCGAGCTGATCGCGGAGTCCCTAACATGACCTCGATTCGACGCCTCTCCACCGCCGATCCGGCCTTTCAGACCCAATTGGATGCCCTGCTCGCCTGGGACTCGGTCTCCGATGCCCAGGTGCAGCAGACCGTGGAGACCATCATCACCCAGGTTCGGGCCCGGGGCGATGCCGCCCTGGTGGACTACACGGCGAGCTTCGACCGTTGGTCACCGGCGTCGGCCAGCGACTTGGAGATCCCCCGCGCCCGACTCGCCCAGGCCTGGGAGTCCATCCCCGCGGGCCAGCGCCAGGCCCTGGAGCTGGCCGCCGCCCGCATCCGGGCCTACGCGGAGCGCCAGCGCCTGGAATCCTGGAGCTACCGGGAGCCGGATGGCACCCTGCTCGGCCAGCAGGTGACGCCCCTGGACCGCGCCGGACTCTATGTCCCGGGTGGCAAGGCGGCCTATCCGTCGTCGGTCCTGATGAATGCCATCCCGGCCAAGGTCGCCGGGGTCGGTGAGCTGATCATGGTGGTCCCCACCCCAGCCGGCGAGCAGAACGACCTGGTGCTCGCCGCCGCCCACATCGCCGGGGTCGATCGGGCCTTTGCGGTCGGCGGGGCCCAGGCGATCGCCGCCCTGGCCTATGGGACCGAGTCGATCCCACCGGTCGAGAAGATCGTAGGCCCCGGCAACATCTACGTGGCCACCGCCAAGCGGGCGGTCTTCGGTCAGGTGGGGATCGACATGGTGGCGGGCCCCTCGGAGATCCTCGTCCTGTGCGACGGCGGCACGGACCCGGATTGGATTGCCATGGACCTGTTCTCCCAGGCCGAGCATGATGAGGACGCCCAGTCCATCCTGGTGAGCTGGGATGGCGCCTTCCTGGACGGGGTGGCGGCCAGCATCGACCGGCTCCTGCCCGGCATGGAGCGGCGCGAGATCATCGCCACGGCGCTGCGGGAGCGGGGCGCGCTGATCCAGGCCCGGGACCTGGACGATGCCATCGCCGTCGCCAATCAGGTGGCCCCGGAGCACCTGGAGCTGTCGGTCGCCGACCCGGAGGCGATCATCGGCCGCATCCGCCATGCCGGGGCCATCTTCATGGGCCGCTACACCGCCGAGGCCATTGGCGACTATTGCGCCGGACCCAACCACGTGCTGCCCAC
>JBLMWY010000395.1:0-21434 GCA_050257475.1 Bdellovibrio bacteriovorus | reverse complement strand
CAAGGTCAATTGATGCCTGGCGGCTAACGCCGAGCACAACGAAGGGCGCCCTCGGGCGCCCTTTTTTGTGCCTCCAGCGTGATCTCCATGGGCTCGGGGCCAGTGCCACCGCCGGGTGCAGCCATGCTTGACAGCATCGAGGGGCGCCGAGGCCGAGTCGCCGCCTTGCACAGAGGTATGCGCCCGCGGAGCTTCCTTCCATGGGCGGCGGGGATGACTGACTTCGGCTGAAGGCGTGGTATCAGCCGCCGTTCGCACGATCCGTGGCTCTGTTCAAAGCAGGGGCCTCACCGATCCCCGCCAAAGGTGCGTTGCCCACCTGCGACGTCTTCCTTACTGCTCCGGGAGCAGTGGCACCACCGCCTCGATGGAATCCCGCTGGGCCAGGCTCTCGGCGGCCAGCCGGCCGAGGGGCAAGAGCCCAGGACCTGCTGGCTCCGCTAAGATCCAGACTCGCTTGTCGTGCTTCAGCGTCTGGTCGCCAGCCGCCCGCGGAAGGCCGAGGGCCAGGTAGGCGTGCCGGGGCAGCAGCACCATGGCGATCGGCAGATCGGGGTAGAGCAGATGGGTGAGGGCGGCGAAGGTCACCGCCTTGCTGTCGCAGTCGCCGCGGTTCTCCGCCAGGACCAGGGGTGGCACCAGGAAGCCCACGTCCGTCTTGCGGTCGTCCAGCCGGTCATAGGGGATGGATTGGACGAAGAGCAACAGGTGTCCGAGGGCCTTGCGGCGGTCCATGCCTCGGGTCCAGCGGCGCATCGCTGGGGCCACCGAGGCGAGATCGTCCACGGCGAGCCGGGCGATCCGGGCGTAATCCGGGCGTAGGATTCCGTCCGCGGACAGGGTGTAGAGCCGCTCGCGGATGAATCGCTCGGCGAAGTCGCGCGTCTGCTCCTGGATGGCCGCAAGGTCCGAGTCGATCCGGGTCCGGATCGATTGCCCATCGCGCTCCATGGCGGACCTTACCTGCTGCGCATGGTCCGAGACGGCCTGATTGGCGGCGTCTTGGGCCGCCAGGAGATGCTGCTCGATACGCCTGAGCTGAGCCCCGTCCGGGGCCTGGAGGACGAAGTGTCCGTCGCTGGATTCGATCTTTGCCTGAGGATACTGGGCCCGCAGGTCGGCGACGGCACGGGCGAGCCGCTGGTCATAGATGGCCCGCTGGCGCTCCGCGAATTCGGCCGGCGGGCCCATGGTCCAGCGCAGGCTGCGATCGGGTCTGACCTCAAAGCTGGCCTCGGGGTAGTGCTGCCGCAGGTCGTTCGCCGCTACCTCCATCTGGCGCAGGGTCTCGGCATCGGCCTCGCGCCGCAGCTCGCTCGGGTCATAGGCCTTGAAGCGCCCGCGGGCCCGCTCCAGGACCACGAGCGGCAGGGACAGGCGCAGCCGATGGGTTGTGCCCTCGAGGTCCTCGAGTCGGTAGCCGAGGGTGATGGAGTCGCTTCCTTGCTGGCGCTGGAACGCCGTTTGGCCGGGCGCCCCGAATGCCGGCGCGGCGAGCAGGAGCGGCAGGGCGATGGCGGCACCGAGGCGCACCAGGAAAGCGCGGGGGTGCCGGACGTGGCACCCGACCGGGCGCGTCTTCGCCAACCCCGCTCCAGCAGCCTGGCAGGGTCGGCCGGGGGTGGGGTACACGGAGGGAGCCATGATCCCTCAGTGGCCGCCGCAGATCGGGCAGCTTGGATCGGCGCTGAGGCGAAGGCCGCGCCACTCCATGGCGGCAGCGTCGAGCAGCAGCAGGCGGCCGAGCAGGGGCTCGCCGAGCCCGGTGAGGACCTTGATCGCCTCGGTGGCCTGGATGCTACCGATGATGCCCACCACGGGTGCCAGGACGCCGGTGGTGCTGCAGGTCTCATCCAGGCCCCCGTCCCGGGGATAGAGGCACTGGTAGCAGGGGCCGCCCGGCTTCCCGGAGAAGGTCGCGACCTGACCCTCGGTGCGGATGGCCGCGCCCGAGACCAGGGGCCTGCCGACCTTGAAGCAGGCCGCATTGACCGCGAAGCGGGTGGCGAAGTTGTCGCTGCCATCCACCACCAGGTCTACCTGGGCTACCAGATCAGGCAGGGTGTCCTCGGTGAGGCTGCGCTTGACGGTAATCAGCTCCACCCCCGGGTTCAGGGCGACGAGGGTGAGCCGGGCGGAGTCGGCCTTGGGGAGGCCGATGCGCTCGGTACTGTGCAGGATCTGACGCTGGAGGTTGGAGAGGTCCACCGCGTCGAAGTCCGCCAGCACCAGACGGCCCACCCCCGCCGCGGCCAGGTACATGGCCACCGGGGAGCCGAGCCCCCCCAGACCCACCACCAGGACGCTGGCCGCTCGGAGCCGCTCCTGACCCTCGATCCCGAACCCCGGGAGCATGATCTGGCGGCTGTAGCGCAGGAGCTCGGCGTCATCCATCGGCGTCATGGGCCGCAAGTGAGGAAAGCTCGTCGCAGATTCAGTGGCCTCGCCCCGCCCTTCCTTGGCGCTTGACCCTCGGCCCTCGGCCCTTCTTCAAAGATACCGCCGCCAGTGCTCGGGACGCTGGTCTCGGCAGCCGTGCTCGATCTGCTGGTAGCGGGTGGCGAAGACCTTCTTGGTGCAGTTGCTGGTCCCGTCGGGGCAGCCACAGTTGGCCCTAAGCGTCTCCTCCGTGTAGTAGTAGAGGGCGCGCTTGACGCGCAGCAAGAGCCGGTTGTCGAGGTGTAGTCCGAGCTCCCGCAGGGCATCCTCCAGCTCCTTGAGGGTCACCGCGAGCACGTCGTAGCTCACCCGCACCAAGGTGGCCGATGCCGCCTCGCTCCCGAGCACGCCATCCACCTGAGCGAGGAAGCGCGCCGCCGTCCCGGCCTGATCCGGGTTCGGATGCAGCTCCCGGAAGGCGATCTCCCGGTGCTTGATGCGCTCGTCGTCTGAAATGGCCATCGCCTCCGTATGCTAAAGAGGGCGTCGAGATAAGCCAAGCGGATTCCCTGCCGGGGGGCCTCGCCTCCGGGGAGCCGTGCTCAGTCCATCCGCGCCAGGGTGACGCGCTCCTGCCCCGCCAGGTCCCGGCGGGTCTCGCCATCCCGCAACCCTGCCTGGGCGAACAGCCGCCGCACCGCCGGACCCTGGTCGAATCCGTGCTCCACGGCCAGCAGTCCCCCGGGTTTCAGGCACAGGGCCGCCCGGCCGACGATGGCGCGGATGGCGTCCAGCCCGTCGCGGCCAGAGGCGAGGGCCCCCCGGGGCTCGAACCGCAGGTCGCCGCGGGTCAGGTGAGGGTCGCTCTCCGGCACATAGGGCGGATTGGCCAGGATCAGGTCGAGGCGGCGGCTTCCCAGCGATGAGAGCCAGTCGCCCCGCGCCGCCAGGCAATTCGACAGCCCGAGCTCGGCGAAGTTGGCACGGGCCACGGCCAGGGCCGCGGCGGAGCGATCCAGGGCGATCACGTACCAGTGGGGCCGCTCCCGGGCCAGGGCCGCGGCGATGGCCCCGCTGCCGGTACCCAGATCCGCCACCTGCCGGCAGGAATCGGCCCCCGGGTGGGTGAGTGCGATCTCCACCAGGAGCTCCGTCTCGGGCCGCGGGATCAGGGTCGCAGGGGTGACGCGCAGGTCCAGGGTCCAGAAGGCCTGACGTCCGCGGATATAGGCTAGGGGCTCGCCCGAGCGGCGGCGCGCCACCAACCGTTCGAAGGCGGCGCGGGGGGCGGCATCCAGGGCCTGCTCGGGCCAGGCGATCAGGCGGGTGTGGGGCCAGCCGGTGGCCTCCATCAGGAGCAGCTCCGCCTCGCGCCGAGGGTTGCCGTCAGGGAGCCCGTCCAGGGCCTGGGTGGCCGCTCGCAGGGCCTGTGCGACGGTCAGGGCGAGGTCGGGAGCGGTCACTCCGCGATCAGGGACGCCAACTGCTCGCTCTGGTGCTCGGCCAGCAGGGGCTCGATGACCTGGTCCAGGGCCCCCTGCATGACCTCGTCGAGCTTGTAGAGGGTGAGGTTGATGCGGTGGTCGGTGACCCGGTTCTGGGGGAAGTTGTAGGTGCGGATGCGCTCGGAGCGGTCGCCGCTGCCCACCTGGAGCTTGCGCGACTGGGACTCGGCGGCGGTCTGGCTCTCCTGGGCCTGGGCCAGAAGCCGGGCCTGGAGCAGTGCCATGGCGCGGGCCCGGTTCTTGTGCTGGGAGCGCTCGTCCTGGCACTCCACCACGATGCCCGAGGGCAGGTGGGTGAGGCGTACGGCCGAGTCGGTCTTGTTCACATGCTGGCCGCCGGCACCCGAGGAGCGATAGGTGTCGACCCGCAGATCGTTGGGATTGATGTCGATGGCGTCGATGCCCTCCACCTCCGGGAGCACCGCTACGGTGCAGGCAGAGGTGTGGACCCGCCCCTGTGATTCGGTCTCGGGCACCCGCTGCACCCGGTGGGCCCCGGGCTCGAACTTGAGCCGCGAGAAGACCCCGGGGCCGCTGATGCGCACCACCACCTCCTTGTAGCCTCCGAGCTCACCCGGGCTCTCGCTGATGGGCTCGGCGCGCCAGCCCCGCAGCTCCGCGTAGCGCAGGTACAAACGCAGCAGGTCGCCGGCGAATAGGGCCGCCTCGGCCCCGCCGGTGCCGGCCCGGATCTCCAGGAAGCAGTTACGTTGGTCGTTGGGGTCCGGCGGGACCAGCAGGCGGTGGATCTCGGGTTCCAGGGCGTCGCGGCGGGCCCGGGCGCTGTCGCGCTCGTCCCGGGCCAGCTCGGCCAGCTCCCCGAGCTGGGGGTCAGCGAGCATCTCCTCCGCGGCGGCGATCTCGGCCTCATGATCCTGGTAGCGCTTGAAGCAACTCACCAGCGGCTCGAGCTGGGCATACTCCCGGCTGAGGTCGCGGAACAGCCCCTGATTGGACTGGGTCTCCGGCTCGGCGAGCAGGGCAGTGACCTCGCCGAAGCGCTCCGCGATGCGCTCCAGCCGGCCGCGGATCGATGGGTTCATCCCGGGTTGCCGGAGGTCGCCCCGAGCGGTCCGTGATCGAGCTGGAAGAGCTCGTTGGCCGCCTCCAGGATCTCGGCGTCACCGTCCCGGGCGGCTTGGCGGAGCCGCGTGCTGGGGGCGTGCAGCAGCTTGTTGGTCAGGGTATGGGCCAGGAAGCTCAGGACCTCGGCCGGGGGCTTGCCGGCGTCGAGCTGGCGCTGGGCCCGCTCCAGCACCTCGTCGCGGAGCTGCTCGGCCCGGTGGCGGTAATCCTGGATGAGGCCGGCGGCGTCCAGGGAGCGCATCCAGGCCAGGAACTCCTCGGCGTGGAAGGCGATGATCTCCTCCGCCTGGACGGCGGCCTCCTGGCGGGAGCGCAGGCCCTCGTCCACCACCCCCTGAAGGTCGTCGACGGTATAGAGATAGACGTCGCTCAGGGACGCCACCTCGGGCTCGATGTCCCGCGGGACCGCGATGTCCACCATGAACATGGGGCTGTGCCGTCGGGCCTTCAAAGCCCGCTCCACCGCGCCCTTGCCGAGCACCGGCAGGGGGCTCGCGGTGGAGGAGATGACGATGTCCGCCTCCGCCAGATGGTTGGGGATCTCGGTGAGCGCGATGGCGAAGCCGTCGAACTGGGCGGCCAGCTCGTGGGCCCGCTCGACGGTGCGATTGGCCACCACGATGCGGCCGATGCCGTTCTGGTGCAGGTGCCGGGCGGCCAGCTCGATCGTCTCGCCGGCCCCGATCAGCAGCGCCGTCTGCTTGGAGAGATCGCTGAAGATCTGGCGCGCCAGGCTGACCGCCGCGAAGGCGACCGACACGGGGCTGCTGCCGATGGCCGTATCGGTGCGCACCGTCTTGGCCACCGAGAAGGCGTGCTGAAAGAGCCGGCACAGAAGCTTGCCGGTAGCGGTGCAGTCGGCGGCGGTCTGGAAGGCGCTCTTGACCTGCCCGAGGATCTGGGGCTCGCCGAGAACCATGGAGTCGAGCCCGCTCGCCACCCGCAGCAGGTGCGCGATGGCGTCGCGCTCCGCGTACGCATAGAGATAGGGGTTGATGCGATCCGGCTCGATCCCGTGGAAGCCGCCGAGCCAGGTGCGCACCGTCTCCTCGCCGCCGTCGGCCACCGCGCAGTAGAGCTCGGTGCGATTGCAGGTGGATAGCACCACCGCCTCGTGCACCGCCGGTCGGCCCTTCAGGTCCCGCAGGGCCCCGGCGATGATGTCAGGACCAAAGGTGAGACGCTCGCGCACCTCGATGGGTGCGGTCTTGTGGTTGAGTCCGATGGCGAGAAGCTTCATGTTGCGTGGGAGAGGCGGCGACCTGCTGATTGTCCTGGTTATGGCGCGGGATGCAAGCAAAGCGTCGGTCTCGGGCAGGCAACCCGGGGGTCGAGCGCCCGAAGCCAGGCCCCGGCTTGGGAGGTGGGGGAGGGACGGGCGGCACCTCGGGGCGGAATCGCGATCTGAGGCGGTGGAGTCCAGGGGCTTTTGACGCATAATCCCGTGATGTCGATCGAGGCGATGTCCACCATGTTCCAACTCCCTGTCCGTGCGCTTGTGGCGCTTGCGCTCTGCCTTCCCGCCGTGGCCGCCGCGAGCGTCCAGTCGGAAGGCACCGAGGTCGGCCCTGGCCCGGTCGAGCCCGATTCAGCAAAGGCCCCGGAGGCGGCCGCGGCCCCTCCGCCCGAGGCCGGGAAGGGGGGGCTCGACAGCGATCTGGTCTACGCGGTCCTGGTGGCGGAGCTGGCGGCCAGGAGCGGCGACCTCGCCACCGCCTTCACCCATTATCTGCAAGCAGCGGAGCGGGCCCGGGATGCCAAGCTCGCTGAGCTGGCCGTGCGCGCCGCGGTAACCGCGGGCGACGACGCGGCGATGGAGCGGGGGGTCACCCTGTGGCTTGCCCTGGCCCCCGAGTCGGTCGGTGCCCATCAGGTCGCGGCCCTGCTACGCATCAAGGCGGGCGACCGGGAGGGGGTTCTGACCCATCTCTCGCGGGTGGTCCAGATCGCCGGCGCCGATGCCGCCGCGGGTTACAACCATGCCGTCGGTATACTCAGCCGGATGGAGGACAAGCGGCAGCGGGTTGACCTGATGCGGGCGCTGGTGGACTTGGATGCGGACAATCCCGAGGCCCATCAGGCCCTCGCCGCGGTCGCCGCCTCGGCTGGTGACACCGGGGTCGCGGAGGCCGCCGCGCGGCGCGCGCTGGAGCTCAGGCCCGACTGGAGCAAGCCCCAGATGTTTCTGGTGCGGCTGATGCTCTCCCAGGGCAAGCGGGAGGAGGCGCGGGGACTCCTGGAGGGCTATGTGGCGGCGCGCCCGGAGGATCAAGCCCTGCGCCTGCTCTACGGGCAGTTCCTGATCGAGGAGAAGGAGTTTTCCAATGCGCGGCGGGAGTTTGAGCACCTCCTCGGCAACCAGCCGAAGGAGCCCGACGTGCTGTTCGCCGCGGCCATCCTGTCGCTGCAGCTCGACGACGTGGACGCCGCCCGCATCTATTTCACGCGCCTCTACCAGACGGGAGAGCGCCGCGACGAGGCGACCTTCTACCTGGGGCAGGTTGAGGAGCGGGCTGGCCATCCGGCCGCGGCCGTCGACTGGTACGTCAAGGCGAGCGGCTCCAGCCGCACCGAGGCCCAGGTGCGCATCGCCGTCATCCGCGCCAAGCAGGGGGACGTCGCACGCGCCCGAGAGGTCATTCAGCAGCTCCGCGATCAGTCGCCGGGGGAAGGCGAGACCCTCTACCTGGTGGAGGCGGAGATCCTGGCTGAGGTGGGACGCAAGGATGAGGCGATGGCCGCCTATGCGGCGGCCCTCGAGGCCTATCCGGACAGCGCCGATGTCCTGTATGCGCGGGCCCTCTTCGCCGTCAAGCTCGATCAGATCGATCTCGCGGAGGCCGATCTCCGGCGCGTCATTGCGGCGGATCCGAATCACGCGGACGCGCTCAACGCCCTGGGCTACACCCTGGCGGATCGCACCGACCGCTACCAGGAGGCCCTGGCCCTGATTGAGAAGGCCTATGCCCTTAAGCCGGATGAGCCCGCCATCCTGGACAGCATGGGGTGGGTCCACTATCGGCTCGGCAACCCTGAGCTGGCCCTCGACTACCTCCGCCGTGCCCTCGACGCCCTGAGCGACGGGGAGATCGCGGCCCACCTCGGGGAGGTCCTGTGGGCCCTGGGGCGCCGCGACGAGGCATGGAAGGTGTGGGAGTCGGCCCTCAAGGATCACCCGGAGCATGAGTATCTGCTCGAGGTGGTGGGCCGCCATCGGGTGACCCAGAGCGAGACCCAGCCATGAGTCGCCCATGACCGCGGGGCCAGCCTCCGACGGATCGGCCTGGCCCGCCCCGGCGAAGCTGAACCTCATGCTGCGGATCCTGGGGCGCCGGCCCGACGGCTATCATCGGCTCCAGACAATCTTCCAGTTCATCGATCGCCAGGACCGGCTGTGGTTTGAGGTGCGCCGCGACGGACTGATCCGGCGGTGCAGCCCCGTGGCGGGCGTCCCGGAGCGGCTCGACCTGACCCTCCGTGCGGCCCACGCCCTCCAGGAGCTCACGGGCTGCCGGCTGGGGGCCGATATCCGTATCGACAAGGTTCTGCCCCTGGGTGGCGGGCTGGGAGGGGGGAGCTCGGACGCGGCAACCACCCTGGTCGCGCTGAATCACTTGTGGGGGTTGCATCTGAGCCAAGACGCCTTGGCGTCCCTGGGGCTGGGCCTGGGTGCCGATGTGCCGGTTTTCGTCCGCGGCCTGGCCGCTTGGGGCGAGGGGGTAGGGGAGGACCTCAGCCCCGTGGTGCTTCCCGAGCCCTGGTATCTGGTCGTGGTGCCCCCCTGCCAGGTGCCCACCGGGGCGGTCTTCGGGCATCCGAAATTGACTCGCGACTCCCTTCCGGTCACACTTGCCGACTTTCTTCTGGGCGCCCGGGGGAATGACTGTCTTCCCGTGGTGAGCAGCGGCTACCCACAGGTTGCCGCCGCCCTGGAATGGCTGAACGCTCAGGGACAGGGACGACTCACCGGGACCGGCGCCTGTTGCTTCGCCGAGTTTGCGGATCAGGGGTCCGCCCGGGCGGCCCTCGGCCGCCTGCCGCCGCAATTCGACGGCTTCGTCGCGCGCGGGCTTAATCGCTCGCCCTTGCTCGATCGGCTGGTGGATGGCGAATCCACGCTGCCGCGCTGACCGGACACTGACAGATCTCTTGGGGCGTCGCCAAGCGGTAAGGCACCGGGTTTTGATCCCGGCATCCCCAGGTTCGAATCCTGGCGCCCCAGCCATATTGGCCTATCGCGAACGCGTCCCCGAAAGCCAAGCCCTCAGGAATAGCGCCGTGCCTGCCAGCCACATGATGGTCTTCTCCGGGAACGCCAACCTGGAGCTGTCCGCTGAGATCGCTGGTCACCTGAACCTGCCCCTGGGCAAGGCCGTGGTCGGCCAGTTCAGCGACGGGGAGGTGATGGCGGAGATCCAGGAGAACGTCCGCGGCCGGGACGTCTTCGTGGTGCAGCCCACGGGGGCGCCCACCAACGACAACCTGATGGAGCTCCTGGTGATCATCGACGCCCTGCGCTGGGCCTCCGCCAAGCGCGTCACCGCGGTGATCCCCTACTTCGGGTACGCGCGCCAGGACCGCCGGCCGCGTTCCGCCCGGGTACCCATCACGGCGCGTCTGGTGGCCAAGATGATCGGCCAGGCGGGTGCGGACCGGGTCCTCACCATGGACCTGCACGCCGACCAGATCCAGGGGTTTTTCGACATCCCGGTGGACAACGTCTATGCCTCGCCCATCCTGCTGGGCGACGTGTGGCGCTGCAGATACCCGGATCTGATGGTGGTGTCCCCCGACGTGGGAGGGGTGGTGCGGGCCCGGGCCCTGGCCAAGCGGCTGGACGACGCGGATCTCGCGATCATCGACAAGCGCCGTCCTAAGGCCAATGAGGCCAAGGTGATGAACATCATCGGCGACGTTGAGGGGCGGTCCTGCGTCCTGATCGATGACCTGGTGGACACCGCCGGCACCCTGTGCCGTGCCGCCCAGGCCCTGAAGGAGCATGGCGCCGAGCTGGTGGTTGCCTATTGCACCCACGCGGTGCTGTCGGGGCCCGCGGTGGACAACATCGCCGGCTCCGTGCTGGACGAGCTGGTGGTGACCAACACCATCCCCTTGAGCCCGGCGGCCCGCGCCTGCTCAAAGATCCGCCAGCTCAGCATCGGTGAGCTGTTGGCGGAGACCATGCGCCGGGTGTCCAACGAGGAGTCGGTGAGCTCGCTCTTTATCGACTGAGGCGGGCCATCGCGAAGGATTTGGCGGGGCGCCGGTGCGGCCCGCCCTGGTTGGCGTCGGGTACCTGGTCGCGGGTGTCCCGGCGTCTTGATGTGTCTGAAACTGGAGAACGCCCATGAGCGTGAGTTTTGATGTCCTAGCCCAGCCCCGCAGCGATACAGGAAAGGGTGCGAGCCGCCGCCTGCGTCGCCAGGGACTGGTGCCGGCCGTCCTTTATGGCGGCCATCAGGAGCCGGAGATGCTGGCCCTGGCCCACAACCTGGTGGTCCAGCACCTGGAGCACGAGGCCTTTTACTCCCACGTGCTGAACCTCAAGGTCGGGGACGCCAGCACCCAAGTGGTGCTCAAGGACCTGCAGCGCCACCCCGCCAAGCCCTTCATCCTTCACATGGACTTCATGCGGGTGACCCAGGACGAGAAGATCCGCATGGTGGTTCCGCTGCACTTCACCAACGAGGAGAAGTCGAAGGGCATCAAGTCGGGCGGCAACGTCTCCCATCACATCACGGAGGTGGAGGTGAGCTGCTTGCCCAAGGATCTGCCCGAGTTCATCCCGGTGGACCTGCTGGAGATGGAGATCGGGGACATCCTGCATCTCTCCGAGATCCCCATGCCCCCGGGTGTCACGCTGGCCCATGCCCCCGATCCGGACGAGCCCGTGATCGTCATGCACGGTGCCCGGTCCGGCGCCTTGGGGGAAGGCGAGGAAGGGTCGGAAGGGGGCGCCTGAGCCCCGGTCCGGTCGCGCGTCACCGGCCCCGGCGCAGCCGCTGGGGGCCGGTGACCTCCGCCCCAAGGGTCAGCGTCCATGGACAGCCCCGGCATTCGGCTCATCGTGGGTCTGGGCAACCCCGGTCCGGACTATGCCGACACCCGCCACAACGTCGGCTTCTGGTTCGTCGACGCCCTCGCGGCCGCTCAGGGCGCGGGCTTCCGGCTGGAGGGCAAATTCCACGGCGAGCTCTGCCGCCTGACGCTGGGAGGCGCGGACCTGCGCCTGCTCAAGCCCACCACCTACATGAACCGCAGCGGCCAATCGGTGGCGGCGGTGAGCCGCTACTTCGACATACCGCCCGAGGCGATCCTGATCGCCCACGACGAGCTGGACCTACCCGTCGGCACGGTTCGCCTCAAGCAAGGCGGCGGACATGCGGGGCACAATGGTTTGCGCGACACCATCGGCGTGCTGGGCGGCGCCCAGTTCTGGCGGCTGCGGATCGGGATCGACCACCCCGGGGAGCGTGGCCAGGTGATCGGTTACGTGCTCGGGCGGCCGAGCCGGGAGGACGGGGCCGCCATCCGGGAGGCCCTGGACCAGGCACGCGGTGTCTTGGCGGATCTACTGATGGGCCGCTACCAGGCGGCCATGAACCGTCTGCACTCGGGTCGCTGACCGCGGCGGCCCCACCGATCCCCGCACCGACCCCTAGTCGCGGTCCAGGCTCAGGTAGTCCCAGAGCTTGCGCGCCAGGCTCACCTCTCCCGGCGCTGGCTCATCGGAGATGAAACGCCCGGCCTTGCGGTTGACGTCCAGCACCTGCTGGGCATCGGCGGCGAGCTTATCCTCTCCCAGGGCCCGATAGGCCTCGACCAGCACCTCCAGGGCGTCCTCCACGGCTGGGGTGCGCTGAAAGCGCTCGATCACATAGTTCGCCCGGCTGGCGGCGGCCACATAGGCGCCGCGCTTGATGTAGTAGCGGGCCACGTTCACCTCGTGGCGGGCCAGGTTGTTGCGCAGGTAGACCATCCGCTGGCGAGCGTCCTCCGCGTACTTGCTGTCCGGGAAGCGCTGCACCAGCTCGGAGAAGTCGGCGAAGGCGTCCAGGGCCGCCCCCGGGTCCCGCTGGGAGGGATCCGTGGGGATGTACTTGTCCAGGAAGCCGACGCTGCGGTTGTAGTTGACGATGCCCTTCAAGTAATACGCGTAGTCCACGTAAGGGTTCTGGGGATAGAGCTTGATGAAGCGGTCCGCCGCCGCGATCGCCTCATCGGGCTCTTCCGCCCTGTAATGGGCATAGGCCATATCGAGCTGGGCCTGCATGGCATAGCGCCCGAAGGGATAGCGGGCCTCCAGCTTCTCGTACAGCTCGATGGCCCGGGCGTAGGAGCCGGAATCCATCTCCGAGGCGGCCTCGGCATAGAGCTTGGACGCGCTCCAGCCTTCGGTCTCGTCAAACTCCTTGCCGAAGATGCCGCAGCCGGCGAGGGTGATGGCGAGCGCCAGCGCGGCGACTCGTGATATGGTTTGGATCATGTGGCTGGTAGATGCATCTCGAAACCGCGGAAGTATACCCCAGGGGCCGAGGGGCGGGGCGGGTGACCAGGGTCGGGTGCCATGAGCGCGAACGGGCAGGCGCACCTGCGACGAGACCTCCAGGTGGGTGCGCATCACGCCGGGCTGCGCCTCGATCAGACGCTGGCGGAGCTGATGCCGGAGTTCTCCCGCAGTCGCGTCCAACGTTGGATCGCGGATGGGCAGGTGCTGGTGGATGGCCGTCCGCGCCGTCCGCGGGATCGGGTCTGGGGAGGGGAGGCGGTCCGGCTGGACGCACTCCTGGAGACGGAGACGGAGGATAGGCCCCAACCCATCCCCCTTCGTGTCGTGTTCGAGGATGACCAACTGCTGGTGATCCACAAGCCGGTGGGGCTGGTGGTGCACCCGGCGGCCGGCAATCGCCAAGGCACCCTCCTCAACGCCCTGCTGTACCGGGTCCCCGCCCTGGCGTCGGTGCCCCGGGCCGGCATCGTCCACCGGTTGGACAAGGACACCAGCGGGCTGCTTGTGGTGGCCAAGACTCTGGAGGCTCACCACGCGCTCGTGGAGCAACTTCAGGAACGGAGCGTGCATCGGGAGTACCGGGCCCTGGTGATGGGGGAGTTGGTGTCCGGAGGGGTCATCGATGCCCCCATCGGACGGCACCCGACCCAGCGGACCCGCATGGCGGTGGTGTCCGGGGGGCGGCCCGCCGTCACCCGCTATCGCGTCCTGGAGCGTTTCCCCGGCCATAGCCTGCTGGCGGTGGAGCTGGAGACCGGGCGGACTCACCAGATCCGGGTGCATCTGGCCCATGTCAATCACCCACTGGTGGGCGATCGCACCTACGGGGGGCGTCCGCGGCCACCCAAGGGCGGCGGGCCGGCCCTCACTGCCGCCCTTCAGCAGTTTCCCCGCCAGGCGCTGCATGCCATCCGGCTCGGGCTCGTCCATCCCAGGTCCGGTGAGTGCCTCCAATGGGAGCTGCCCATGGAGGAGGATCTAGAGTCCCTGCTTGGGTTGTTGCGCGGCGCCGAGGTCAGCTCGTGTGGACCTGATCCGTCCTGATTGGCCGGCTCCGGTGGGTGTGCTGGCGTGGTCGACCACCCGGACCGGGGGCGAGAGCGTGGGGCCCTATGCGAGCCTCAACCTCGGGGACCACGTGGGCGACGAGCCCGAGCGGGTCAGTCGCAACCGCGAACGGCTTCGGCAACGGCTCGGCCTTGCCTGCGAGCCCCTGTGGCTGCGTCAGGTCCATGGCTGCGCGGTGGTGGAGGCGGGTGCCGCGCCCACAGGCTGCGCCGCGGACGCGGCCGTGGCGCATGGACCGGGGCAAGTGTGCGCGGTGCTGACCGCCGACTGCCTGCCGGTGCTGCTCTGCGACCGGGCGGGCTCAGCGGTCGCCGCGGTCCACGCGGGATGGCGCGGGCTGGCGGCAGGGGTGGTGGATGGGGCGGTCGCCGCCCTGGGTGTGGGGCCCGCGCAGGTCCTGGCCTGGCTAGGGCCGGCCATTGGCCCCGAGGCCTTCGAGGTGGGTTCCGAGGTGCGGAGCCTGTTCCTGGCCGCCGATCCGGGTGCCGAGGATGCCTTCCGGAGCACCGGTAAGGATCGCTGGCTGGCGGACCTCTATACCTTGGCACGCCGGCGCCTGAGCCGAGCCGGCGTGACCGACGTGTTCGGCGGCGGCTACTGCACCTATTCGGATCCGGGCCGATTCTTCTCCTATCGGCGCGACCAGGTGACCGGGCGCATGGCGAGCCTGATCTGGCTCGCCCCAGAAGAGATGAGCTGAGGAGTTGACGCTATGTCCCAGTGGACCATGTTGACCCTGGTGGGGGCCGATCGCCCGGGGATCGTCGCCCGGGTGACCCGGGCGCTCTATGGCGCGGGCTGTAACCTGGGTGAGGCCTCCATGATCCGGCTGGGGGGCAACTTCACCATCATGCTGATGGTGGGTGGAGAGCGTAGCTGCGAGTCGCTCCAGGCCGCCTTGGATCCGGTGGCAGAAGAGCTGGGCCTGCGCCTGCACCTAGACCCGGTCCGCGGCGGCCTGCATCAGCACCTGGTGCCGAACTTCCAGGTCCGGGTGGCGGGCGCCGACCGGGCGGGGATCGTCGCGGACGTCACCGAGATACTGGCCGATCAGGGCTTCAACATCCTCGAGCTGGAGTCGGACGTGGCGGGGGATGTCGACAAGCCCGTCTACATCATGAACATCCAGGGTTATTGCGAGCGCACCCTGGAGTCCCTGGAGGCGGCCCTATCGCCGCTCGCGGCCAAGGGCGTCTCCGCCGACGTGGCCCCGGTCGAGATCCTAATCGGCTGACGTCATGGCGGTCCTGGAGATACTGAAGCTGCCGGACGAGCGCCTGAAGCGGGTGTCCGAGCCGGTCCTCACCTTCGATCAGGAGCTGCGTGCCTTCGTCGCAGACCTGGAGGAGACCCGCCGCGCTGGCCCCGCCGCCGTCGGGATCGCCGCGCCCCAGGTGGACCGGCCCCAGCGCATCGTGATCGTGGACGTCTCGGGGCGGCCCAAGACGTCCAACCATGGTCACCTGATCCTGATCAACCCGGAGATCACTCACTGGGAGGGGTTCGAGGTCGGTCGCGAGGGTTGCCTCTCGGTGCCCGATTACACCGGCAACGTCATCCGTGCCACCCGCATCAAGCTCCGGGCCCAGGACCTGGGGGGCGAGGCCCTCCACTTCGAGATGGAGGGCTTCGAGGCGCGGGCGGTCCAGCACGAGATGGATCACCTCGACGGCCTGCTCTTCATCGATCGGGTGGTGAGCCGGCGCACCGACCTTTATCGGCGCAAGGTCTACCAGAAGGGTGGCCGTGCTTGACCCCTCGCTGAGCCCCCATACCCCAAGCCCCGACGTGTCCCAGTATCCGCCCCCCAGAAGACCCGCGTACCCCCAGGCCGAGGCCCAGCAGCCCTGGCTTGCGGCCCTGTTCGATGCTTACCACGAGATCGATCTAGGCGTGCATGAGGCGGTGCGGCGGGAGGAGGGGCAAGGGCGGCGCCTTGCCTGCGCCCGTGGCTGTGCCGCCTGCTGCCGATCCCACACGGACATCCCTCTCTATCCCTTGGAGCTGATGGGGCTCTACTGGTACTGCATCGAGGAGTTGCGCGGGGAGCTGCGGGGGCGGCTGCGCCAGCAGCTGGCCGAGAGCCGCCGGATCGCGTCCTGCCCCTTTCTCGTCGATGATGTCTGCAGCGTGCACCCGCTACGCCCTATGGCCTGCCGGCAGTTCAACGTCTTCGACCGGCCCTGCGCGGAAGGGGAGGACGCCTATCACAGCCGCCGCCAGGACGTGATGACGCCGATCCGACGCTTTGCGGATGCGGCGTTCGAGCGCTTGCTCCCGTTCTATGGGGTGAAGTCCAAGCGTGATCGGCGCGAGGCCATCCGGCAGGGCCGGATACATGCGTTGGCGCAGCCCCTGCGTGGTGTCGACTGGTCCCGGCTCGCCGCCCGCATGGAGGGTCCCCCAGGCCCTGCGGACGCGCCTTGAGCAATCCGTGGATCCGCACCCCGCTGGGAGGCCGCGACGGCGGGGTCGGCGGCGCTGATCCAGGACCCCATGGGCGGATCTCGCAGCCGGGTCTCGGCGCCGCGCGGGGCCTCACACCCTGAGAGTGACCCGAGATGCTCGGCATCCGCTCGCCCGCCGGTGTGACCCATCCCACGATCGTCGGCTAAGTTATTGAAAATCTCAGATCAAGCCTCTACCCTTTGGGCCATTGCGCGATCGCGTCGGAGTTGCTCTGGCGTGCCGTCCGCGATCCCTGCGGGCAGTGGCGACCGGGGTGGCGTCACCGGGGCCCCCTGTGCAGCGGTCACTCGAAACCCCGAGCATTGACCGGAACCCGAAGCGAGCGAACCCTGTCTGTCTGCCTATGCAATGCCCAAAGTCCCTGACCATGAAGCGTCTCCTTTCGATTGCCTTGTTCGCCGCCTTGGCGGCCCTCGCCTCGCTGGTGAGCGCCTCCCCGCGGCCGGTTCCCCTCTCGGAGCTCTTTCCAAGCCAGGCCCAGGCGAAGACGGCGCTGGTCATCAACAAGGTGCTGGAGCGCTATCACTACCGCAAGGTCAATCTGGACGACGCCTTTGCCCGCTCCGTGCTCGACAACTACCTGAAGGCGCTGGACCCGGGCCGCTCCTTCTTCATCGCTCGCGACGTGGATCGGTTTAACAGCGGGGCGCGGCGCCTCGACGACAACCTGCGCCGTGGGGAGCTGGATGCCGCCTTCGACATCTTCCGGGTCTATCGGATGCGGGTTGACGAGCGGGTGGCCCAGGCGCTTCGGCTCCTGGACCAGGAGTTCGACTTCAACGTCCCAGAGACCTACGAGTTTGACCGCTCCAAGTCCCCCTGGGCCAAGGATGACGCGGAGCTCAACGAGATCTGGCGCCAGCGGGTGAAGAACGACTTTCTGAGTCTGCGCATCGCTGGCAAGAACGACGCCGAGATCCGCGAGCGCCTGCGCCAGCGCTACGAAGGCCTGGCCCACCGGATCCAGCAGTTTACCGGGGATGACGTCTTCCAGTCCTTCATGAATGCCTTCACGGAGACCCTGGAACCTCACACCAGCTACATGTCCCCGAGCACCTCCGAGAACTTCGACATCAGCATGAAGCTCTCCCTGGAGGGGATCGGCGCCGTGTTGCGCTCGGACAACGAGTTCACGGTGATCCAGCGCACCATCCCCGGCGGGCCGGCGCGGGAGTCGAGTCAGGTATACGCGGGAGATCGCATCCTGGGGGTCGCACAGGGCCTGGACGGGCGCATCGAGGACGTGGTGGGCTGGCGTCTCCAGGACGTGGTGGACAAGATCCGCGGGCCCAAGGGGTCGGTGGTGCGCCTGCAGCTTTTGCCCTCGTCGGCGGCCGCCGACGGCAAGGCCCGCGAGGTCACCCTGGTGCGCAACGAGATCAAGCTCGAGGACCAGGCCGCCAAATCCTCGATCATCGACCGCCTGCCCAACGCCCCCGGGGTACGTATCGGTGTCATCGAGCTGCCTGCCTTCTATCGTGACTTCGAGGCGGAGACCCGGGGCAAGGCGGACTTCCGCAGCACCACCCGGGACGTGCGGCGCCTGGTCACCGAGCTGGCGGCCAAAGGGGTCGACGGGATCGTGATCGACCTGCGCGGCAATGGCGGGGGCTCCCTGGCCGAGGCCACGGCCCTCACGGGGCTCTTCATCGACACGGGTCCCGTGGTCCAGGTGAAGGACGCCTTCGGCAAGGTCGAGGTCGAGCGTGACCCGGAGCCGGGGGTCGCCTATACGGGGCCCCTGGCGGTGCTGGTCGACCGCGACAGCGCCTCGGCCTCGGAGATCTTCGCCGGTGCCATCCAGGACTATGGCCGCGGCCTGGTGATCGGGGAGCCCACCTTCGGAAAGGGCACGGTGCAGACCCTGGTGGACCTCAATCGCTATGTGCCGGGGGACTCCAATGATCTCGGGCGCCTGCGCCTGACCATGGCGGAATTCTTCAGGGTCAGCGGCGGCAGCACCCAGCTCAAGGGGGTGGAGCCGGACATCCGGTTCCCGTCGGGCGACGATATCGGTGAATACGGCGAGCGTGCCCTCACCAATCCCCTGCCCTGGGCGCGCATCGATGCGGCGGATTACCGCCGTGCCGGCTCCACCAATCCGTCCCAGCTCAGCCGGCAATCGGCGGTACGGGTGGCCCAGGACCCCGGCTTCAAGATGCTGGAGCAGCGCGCCAAGGCGATGGAGGAGGCGCAGAAGGAGACGCGGGTGTCTTTGCGGGAGACGGATCGGCGCGACGAGACCAAGCGCCGGGAACGCCTGTTTAAGGACGATCAGGATCGTTTCCTGCGCGCGCGCGGCATCACGCCGGTGGACGAGGACGCGGACCAGGTGGACGAGGAGGCCCTGGATGCCCAGCGCGACGCCATCGCCCGCATCCAGGTGGAAGAGGCCGCACGGGTCCTCGCCGACAGCATCCTGCTGGAGAGCGCCAATCGGCCCCGCGCGGCAATGCGGGACTGACCATCAGCCACCCCCCGTGACAACAAGCGAGCGGGGCGCCACTGGCGCCCCGGCCGCGGCTTGGCCCCAGCGGTCCGGTTCTGGTGCAAGGTTGCCATGTCGGCCCCATCTCCTGCCCCGCACCCAGCCAATCCAAGGAAAGCTTCGTGAGCTCAGACCCCATGGCGCGGCGGCGCCGGCTTCGCGCGCTCGCCGACGGTGACTCGGCCCGAACCCTGGCCGAAAGCCGCATCGGGATCGAGAAGGAGGGGCTGCGGGTCTCCCCGGAAGGCCGCATCGCGGCCACCCCCCACCCCCAGGCCCTGGGCTCGGCCCTGACCCATCCGCATATCACCACGGACTTCTCCGAGGCCCTCATCGAGCTCATCACCCCGGCGCTCCAGGACCCCGCCGAGGTCCTCGCCTTCCTGGAGGATCTGCACACGGAGGTCTACGGACACCTCGGCGATGAGCTCCTGTGGGCCACTAGCATGCCGTGCGTCCTGGAGGGGGCGCGCAATATCCCCTTGGCGGTCTACGGTCGCTCCAACGCGGCCACCATGAAGACGGTGTACCGGCGCGGATTGGGAAACCGCTATGGGCGCACCATGCAGGTGATCGCCGGGGTGCATTTCAATTTTTCCTTCGGCGACGCTTTCTGGGAGGCCTACCAGGACCTGGAGGGGGATACGGGGGATCCGGTCCACTTCCGCTCTGAGTCCTACATGGCCATGATCCGAAATCTGCAGCGGGTCGGATGGCTCGTGCCCTATCTGTTTGGCGCCTCGCCGGCGGTCTGCGGGAGCTTCGTGCAGGGACGGGATACCGATCTGGTTCCCTTTGATGACCATAGCCTCCACTACCCCTACGCCACGTCGCTCCGCATGGGAGACATCGGCTACCAGAACCAGCAGGAGGAGGGCACCGGCCTCAAGGCGAACTATGACAGCCTGGACGCCTATATCCGCAGCCTCACCTGGGCCATCGAGACCCCTTGCCCCCAGTACGAGACCATCGGCGTCAAGGTCGGGGGGCGCTACGAGCAGCTCAACGCCAACGTGCTGCAGATCGAGAACGAGTACTACAGCACGGTGCGGCCCAAGCAGCTCATCGATTGGCTGGAGAAGCCGACGATCGCCCTGCGCCGCCGGGGCGTGCGCTACGTGGAGCTGCGCTCCCTGGACGTGAGCTGCTTCGAGCCGGTCGGGGTCGGGATGGAGCAGCTCCGCTTCCTGGAGGCCCTGATGCTCTACTGCCTGCTGGAGGCGAGCCCACGCATCGCCGCGAGTGAGCGGCGTGCCATCGACGCCAACCAGATCCTCACCGCACATCGCGGACGCGAGCCTGGACTCGTGCTCAACCGGGGTGGCGAGCCGGTCAGCCTGCGCCAGTGGGCGAGCGAGATCCTGGACGACCTGGAGCCGGTGGTGGAGCTTCTCGATCGCCAGGCGGGCGGACCCCGTGGCCGGGTCCTGGCCCTGGAGCGCGCCAAGGTAGAGGACCCCGAGCGGACCCCCTCGGCGCGCATGCTGCGGGAGATGCGGCAGCGCGGTGAGCGCTTCTTCGAGTTCTCCTATCGGATGTCCGACGAGCATCGGGCCAGTTTTAAGGCAAGGGCCCTGAGTCCGGAGCGCCAGGCACTTTTCGCCCGGCTCGTCGAGGCGTCCCGGACTCGCCAGGAGGAGATCGAGGCCGCCGACGACGTGGATTTTGACACCTTCCTCAGCCGCTACTTCGCACAAGGTCGGGCCCTCGGCTAGCCCGGCCCCCCAATCCCAAGACGAGACCCGCTATGCCCAGCGCCCCGAGCCGCTCTCTCGAGACCTTCCCCAATCCAGCCCCCGAGAGCGACTACACCATCCGCATCCGGGTCCCGGAGTTCACCTGTCTGTGCCCCAAGACCGGGCAGCCGGACTTCGCCGAGCTCACGCTGGAGTACGTCCCGGAGCATCTGTGCGTGGAGCTGAAGTCGCTCAAGCTCTACGTCTGGTCCTATCGGGACGAGGGCGCCTTCCACGAAGCGGTCACCAACCGCATCCTGGCCGACCTGGTGGAGGCCACTTCACCCCGCTTCATGCGGCTCACCGCGGACTTCAACGTCCGAGGCGGCATCTACACCACGGTGGTCGCCGAGCACCGGGCGGCCGGTTGGCAGCCGGCCACGGCGGTGCACCTGCCCTAGCCGCGTTGCGTGGGCGCCTCCCGGCCGGTGGTCATAGGCCTGGATCTGGGCACCTCCGGGTGCCGGGCCATGGCGGTGGATCGAGCGGGCACCATCCTGGCGGAGGTCCGGCGGCCCCTGCCGGAGCCCCTGACCCCCGCGGACGGCTGGGTGGAGCAGGACCCTGAGGCCTGGTGGGAGGGGGTGCGCAGCCTGCTGCGGCAGATTGACGCCGAGCTCGGGGGGAGCGAGGTCCAGGCCCTGTGCGTGGATGGGACCTCGGGGACCATCCTGCTTGCGGACCCCCTCGGGCGGCCCCTGACCCCGGCCCTTCTCTACAACGATCGACGTGCACTGGAGGCCGCCGCCCGGGTCGACCGCCGGGCGCCGCCGGACAGCGCCGCCCGTGGCCCATCCTCCAGCCTCAGCAAGCTGATCCACCTCGCGCAGGGTCTCAGCGGGCGGGGTTCCCTGCCAGCGGATACCCTGGTCCTGCACCAGGCCGACTGGATCGCCGGCCGGCTCACCGGGCGCTTCGGCTGGAGCGACTGGAACAACGCCCTCAAGCTCGGCTATGACGCAGCACGGCTCCGGTGGCCGGATTGGGTCCTTGGCCTGGTGCCCGCGGGTGTTCGCCTGCCCGAGGTCCTCGCCCCCGGGTCGGAGCTTGGAGCTTTGACCCCGAGTCTGGGGGCCGACCTGGGGCTGGGTCCCGGGATCCGGGTGCTGTGCGGGACCACCGACAGCACCGCGGCCGCGATTGCCGCCGGCGTCCGCGTACCGGGAGACGCGGTCACCTGCATGGGCAGCACC
>JBLMWY010000394.1:0-5624 GCA_050257475.1 Bdellovibrio bacteriovorus | reverse complement strand
GAGGCTCCCTTTGACCGCTCGGCGAGGTGCCATCATGTCCAACAAGAGCTACCTCAAGGACCTGATCCTGCTGCGCAACGACCCATCCAAGGTCCCGTTGATCCGGGATCTCGCGCAAAAGGGGGAGATGGACGCCCAGTACGCCATGGGGCTCATCTACGCGGAGGGTCGCGGGGTCGAGATCGACCTGGCCCAGTCACACTATTGGCTGTCCCTGGCGGTGGAGCAGGGCGACCACGATGCGGTGCTGTTGCGTAACATCGTGGGCAGCCGGATGACCGATGAGGAGTACGCGGCGGCCAAGCGCCTGCGCCCGGGTCCCCACTTCGGCGCCGTGAAGGCGGACTAGCCGGCGGCATCGGCCTGGGCGTTGGTGTGCCCTCGCTCCCGGAGGACTGGATGCACTGGGTCGGCCTGAGCGCCGTGGCGGTGATGGCCGCCGCCGGCGTGCTGGAGGCCGGGCGCAAGCGCTACGATCTGTTCGGGATGATCGTGGTCGCCCTGGCCGCCGCCCTGGGAGGGGGTTCGCTGCGCGACCTGCTGCTGGACCGACCCGTGTTCTGGGTGGCGGATCAGAGCTACTTGGTGGCGGCGTTCGCCGCCGCTTTTCTCACCTTCTTTCTCGCCCGGGTCTTCGTGCTACCGCCGCGACTGTTCCTGATCCCGGACGCGGCGGGGTTGGCGCTCTTCACGGTCATGGGCACCAAGGCCGCCCTGGTCTGGGGCGCCCCCTGGCTCGTTGCCAGCGTGATGGGTGTCATCACTGGCGTCATGGGGGGCGTCCTGAGGGACGTCCTGTGCAACGAGGAGCCGCTGGTTTTTCAGGGGAACCTGTACGCCACCGCCGCCTGGGGCGGGGCGCTGCTCCTGCTCGGCCTGCTGGCGCTGGGCGCCGATGAGGGCTTGGCCGCCCTGGCGGCGGGGGCTGGGATCTTCCTCGTCCGTGTGGCGGCGATCCGCTGGGGAATCGGACTTCCTCGTTTCACCGCCAAGGGGCTCTGATCGGGCAGCGGCAGATGGTGGCGATCATCCGGCAGCTCTGGGGGAGCGTCGTGGCATCGGCGGCGATTCAGCGAACCCGGCCCGGGGGCCCGGCCTCTGGCGCCGGGCCTGGCCGCGTCGATCAAGGGGTCCTCGGGGGATGGCCGCCGCGTCCTTGCGGCGGGGTGTCGCCGGGCTTGGTCGGGATTCGGAGCTTGGACCGCGGTCCTGCGATCCTCCATCCCTGGAGATCCGTTCCGGCGACACTCAAAGGATGGCTCAGCCCGGTCCTTAGGTTCCGTCGCCTTTTCCCGCGAGGGATGCCGTCCTGTCGGAGAGACCTGTAGGAATCGTCCGATGGCGGTGCGCCTGAATCTGGGTTGCCGCCGAGCCCGAGCCCCAATCCCGAGATGACCATGACAGCGACCCCAACCGACCTCTATCCCCCCATCGGCCCCTATGCCACCTACGAGCTGGCCGTTGGGGACGGCCACCGGCTCTACGTGGAGGAGTGTGGCCGCCCTGATGGCATTCCGGCGGTGTTCTTGCACGGGGGCCCCGGTGCCGGCTGCGAGCCGGCCCATCGCCGCTTCTTCGACCCCGAGCGCTACCGGATTGTGCTCTTCGACCAGCGGGGCTGCGGGCGCTCCAGTCCCCATGCGTCCTTGGAGGCCAACACCACCTGGGATCTGGTGGCGGACCTGGAGCGCATCCGTGAGCGGCTTGGGATCGAGCGCTGGCTGGTGTTCGGCGGGTCCTGGGGCTCGACCCTTGCATTGGCCTATGCCGAGACCCACCCGGAGCGCGTCCTCGCCCTGGTGGTTCGGGGGATCTTCCTGTGCCGCGATGCGGAGATCCGCTGGTTCTACCAGGAAGGCGCCAACTGGGCCTTCCCGGACCATTGGGAGGACTTCCTGGCCCCCATAGCCCCCGAGGAGCGGGGCGACCTGGTCGCCGCCTACCACAGCCGCCTGACCGGCCCCAACGAGGTCGCCCGCATGGCCGCTGCCAAGGCCTGGTCCGTCTGGGAGGGGCGCACCGCCACCCTGCTCGCCAACCCCGACATCCAGGCCCATTTCGCCGAGCCCCATCTGGCGCTCAGCCTGGCCCGTATCGAATGCCACTATTTCGTCAACCACGCGTTCCTGCGACCCAACCAACTGCTTGAGGATGCCCACCGTCTGGCGGAGATTCCGGGCGTCATCGTTCAGGGCCGATATGACCTGATCTGTCCGATGCGCTCGGCCTGGGAGCTGCACCAGGCCTGGGCGCGGGCCGAGCTGCGGGTCATCCCGGATGCCGGGCACTCCGCCTTCGAGCCGAGTATCCGCGGCGCCCTGGTGGAGGCGACGGACCGCTTCGCCCGGGAGCTGCGATGATCGGGCTCCTGCAGCGGGTGACCCGGGCCCGGGTCGAGGTCGCAGGAGAGACCGTCGGCGCCATCGACCGCGGGCTCCTGGTGCTGGTGGCGGTGGAGCCGGACGATACGGAAGCCCGGGCGGATCGGCTCCTCACGCGCATCCTCGGCTACCGGGTGTTCCCGGACGAGGCCGGGCGCATGAACCTGGGCCTGCGCGATATCGGCGGCGGGCTCCTGCTCGTCTCCCAGTTCACCCTGGCGGCGGACACCCGAAAGGGCATGCGCGCGAGCTTCACCGGGGCGGCAACCCCCGAGCTCGGGGAGCGGCTCTACGGGTATCTGGTGCGGCAGGCCAGGAGCGTCTACCCCGGGGTCGCCACAGGGCGTTTCGGGGCGGACATGCAGGTGAGTCTGACCAATGATGGCCCCGTGACCTTCTGGCTTCAGGCCTGAGGGTGGGGCTCCCGGCCCCGTCTGTGGTTAAATGCCAGGGATCACCAACACCGCGAGTGGCCCATGGCATCGGAATCGAGCCCGCGTCGCGCTCAGGTCGAGCGCAACACCCTGGAGACCCAGATCCGAGTCGCGCTGGACCTGGATGGCGGCGGGCGCGCCAGCCTCCAGACCGGCCTGTCCTTCCTCGACCACATGCTGGACCAGGTGGCGCGGCACGGCTTGATCGATCTGGATATCCAGGCGGTGGGGGACCTCCACATCGATGCCCACCATACAGTGGAGGACATCGGCATCACCCTGGGCCAGGCCCTCGCCCAGACCCTGGGTGACAAGCGGGGGATCCGCCGCTATGGCCATGCCTATGTGCCCCTGGACGAGGCCCTCTCGCGCGTGGTCGTCGACCTGTCCGGGCGCCCCGGGCTGACCTTCGCCTGCACCTTCACCCGTCCCCTGATCGGGACCTTCGACGTGGACCTCTTCCACGAGTTTTTTCAGGGGCTGGTGAATCACGCGGCCCTGACCCTGCACATCGACAACCTGCGGGGGGCCAATGCCCACCATCAGGCGGAGACCATCTTCAAGGCCTTCGGCCGCGCCCTGCGCATGGCGGTGGAGCCAGACCCGCGCATGGCCGGGGCGACGCCATCCACCAAGGGTTCGCTCTGTGGCTAAGCGCTCCCCCATCGGCCTCGTGCCGGTCGCCCTCCGCAGGTCGGGCTTCAGCCCGCCCGTGACCTGTCGCGGGGTCCGATGCGTCGCCGTCGGGCTCAAGCCCCACCTACCCCAAGTCAGCCCCGAGGGTCTGCCGCCGTGCTCCTGATCCCCGCCATCGATCTCAAGGACGGCCGCTGCGTGCGTCTACGCCAGGGGCGCATGGAGGACGCGACCGTCTTCTCCGACGACCCGGTGGAGATGGCCGGGCGCTGGGTCCGGGAGGGGGCGCGGCGCCTCCACCTGGTGGATCTCAATGGTGCCTTCGCGGGTCGACCGGTGAACGGCGCGCCCATCGGGGCTATCGTCGCGGCCTATCCCGACCTGCCGATCCAGGTTGGCGGGGGCATCCGCGACGAGGCCACGATCGCCGCCTATCTGGAGGCGGGGGTGAGCTACTGCATCATCGGCACCCAGGCCGTTCGGGAGCCGGAGCTGGTGGCCCGCGCCTGCCGGTCCTTTCCTGGTCATATCATCGTGGGGCTGGATGCCAAGGAGGGGCAGGTGGCCATCCAGGGCTGGGCGGAGCTCACCGAGCACCGCGTGGAGGACCTCGCCCGGCGCTTCGAGGGTGATGGCGTGAGCGCCATCGTCTACACGGATATCGGCCGCGACGGCATGCTGAGCGGACCCAACGTGGCGGCCACCCGGGCCCTGGCGGATGCCATCCACACCCCCGTGATCGCCTCGGGCGGCATCACCAATCTGGAGGATGTCGGTGCCCTCGCCGAGGTGGCCGATCCTGGAATCATCGGTGCCATCACCGGGCGCGCCATCTACCAGGGGACCCTCGACTTCGCCGCTGGCCAGCGGCTCGCCGATCAAGTGAAGGAGGGCCGGGCATGAGCGGCGACTGGCTCGATGTCATCAAGTGGGACGCCGATGGGCTGGTGCCGGCCATCGCCCAGGAGACGGGCACCGGGACCCTCCTCATGATGGCCTGGATGAACCGGGAGGCCCTGGCCCTGACCCGGGAGACGGGCCACGCGGTCTATTGGTCGCGCTCGCGGCGCAAGCTTTGGCACAAGGGGGAGGAGTCGGGGCACCAGCAGGTGGTCAGGTCCATCCGGCTCGACTGCGACGGGGACGTGGTCCTGCTGGAGGTGGAGCAGCGGGGGGGTATCGCCTGCCACACCGGACGTCACAACTGCTTCTTCCGGGAGCTGGACGGCACCGGGCAGTGGGTCGAGGTCGCCCCGGTGCTCAAGGATCCGAAGGCCATCTACGGCGGCGCCAAGCCATGAGTGATGTCCTCGGGGCCCTCGCTCGGGTGCTGGAGGAGCGCAAGTCCGCCGACCCCGAAACCTCCTATGTCGCGCGCTTGTACTGCAAGGGGCTGGACGCCATTCTGAAGAAAATCGGCGAGGAGGCTACGGAGACGGTGATGGCGGCCAAGGATGGAGACGGCGAGCACCTGGTCCGCGAGGTGGCGGACCTCTGGTTTCACAGCCTGGTGCTGCTGGCCCACGAGGGGCTGGGACCGCAGCCGGTTCTCGACGAGCTCCAGCGCCGTTTCGGGCTCTCAGGGATCGAGGAGAAGGCCTCCCGCGGTTTCTGAAGCCTCCGCGGCGCACCCCTTGACACGGGGCTGCTCGACCGCCAGTGATTGAGGTATGATCGCGCGCTTGCCGGGGTCGACGATCCCGTGCATTGAAGCGTTCGAATTAAGTCAGGTGACGGCGGACCAGGGGGTCCGCCGTCGCCCATTTTGCAGCCACCGCGGGTCATCCGGCGGTGGGGAGGACGAAGATGGGACTCGGCGGCATCAGCATCTGGCAGCTCCTGATCATCCTGGTCATCGTGCTGCTCCTGTTCGGCACCAAGCGTCTCAAGAACCTGGGCTCCGACCTGGGCAACGCGGTCAAGGGCTTCCGCAACGCCATGGCCTCCGCGGACAAGGACGAGGAGGAGGGCAAGGAGCCCAAGCAGATCGAGCAGGATCCGGCCAGGCGTGTCGGAGAGGCTGAGCCCGCGGCGACAAAGCCCGCCGAGCAGGAGAAGCCCAAGGTCTGAACCTCGCGCTTGAGGCAGGGCCGTGTTCGACGTCGGATTCTGGGAGCTCGTCCTGATCGCGGTGGTGGCGCTCGTGGTGATCGGCCCCGAGCGGCTGCCCAAG
>JBLMWY010000393.1:0-15440 GCA_050257475.1 Bdellovibrio bacteriovorus | reverse complement strand
CAGGTCGGCCAGAACGCCCCCCTGGCGCAGTCCCGCGATGATGCGGTCGATCCCGTCCTGGTGGTTGGAGATGGGCAGGCGCTCCTCCCGGGTCTGCGGCTGGCCATCCCGGTCGAGCCATTTGGCCCGTATCTCGGCCTCGGCCTCGCCGATGCGGGAGACCGCTCCGCTGGCCAGCGCCCGCCAGCCATCCGAGTCGAAGAGCTGGAACTTGATCGACGAGCTGCCTGAGTTGAGCACCAGAACCTTCATGGGGTGACTCCCTGGGGTGGTCTCGGCGATGTCCTAGGCGGCGGCCACGAGACCCTGGCCGTCGGCCTGAGCCTGGATGGCGGTGATCGCCACCGTGTTGACGATGTCGGTAACGGTACAGCCGCGGCTGAGATCGTTCACCGGCTTGTTGAGTCCCTGGAGGACCGGGCCTATGGCAACGGCGCCGGCGCTGCGCTGCACCGCCTTGTAGGTGTTGTTTCCGGTGTTGAGGTCCGGGAAGATGAAGACGGTGGCATGCCCGGCGACCTCGCTTCCGGGCATCTTGGAGGCGGCGACGCTCGCATCCACCGCCGCGTCGTACTGGATGGGGCCCTCGATCTTGAGGTCCGGGCGCTGCTGCCGGGCGATGCGCACCGCCTCGCGCACCCGCTCCACGTCCTCGCCCTTGCCCGAGGCCCCGGTCGAGTAAGAGAGCATGGCGATCATGGGCTCGATGCCGAAGGCGGCCGCGGTGGCCGCCGAGGTGATGGCGATGTCGGCGAGCTGCTCGGCATCCGGGTTGGGGTTCACCGCGCAGTCCCCGTACACCAGCACCCGGTCCGGCAGGCACATGAAGAAGACGCTGGAGACGAGCTTGACCCCGGGCTTGGTGCGGATGGTCTCAAAGGAGGGGCGAATGGTGTGCTGGGTGGTATGCATGGCCCCGGAGACCATCCCGTCGGCGTCCCCGCTGTAGACCATCAGGGTCCCGAAATAGCTCACATCCTCCAGGGCGTCGTGGGCCATCTGCTCGGAGATGCCCTTGTGCTTGCGCAGCTCGTAATAGGTGCGGGCGTAACGGTCCCGCTCCGGCGAGGTCACGGGGTCGATGATGGGGATCCCGTTGAGCTTAAGGCCAAGCTCTCCAATGCGCCGGCGGATCTTGTCCGGATCGCCGAGCAGGGTGAGATCGGCCACCTGGCGCAGGGTAAGGATCTCCGCGGCCCGCAGGATGCGCTCGTCGCTGCCCTCGGGCAGCACGATGCGCTGGCGGTTGGCCTTGGCTCTGCGGATCAGCTCGTACTCGAACATGAGGGGGGTGATGCGCTCGGAGTGGCGCACGGCGATCCGCCCCCGCAGCTCGTCGACATCCACGTTGCCCTCGAAGACACCCAAGGCCGCGGCGATCTTGCGATCGTCCCCCGGGAGTATGCTGGCCTCGATCTGGTGGACGTTGAGGGTGGTGGTGAAGGTGTCGGTCGGCACGCATAGCACCGATACCTTGGTGCGCCGCAGCCCCTCCAGCAGGCGTTGGACATTCGGGGCCGGATGCAGGCCGCCGGTCAGGAGCAGACCCGCCACCCGGGGGAAGGAGGCGGAGGCATCCGCCGCCAGACTGGCCAGGATGATGTCGGATCTGTCGCCCGGCGTGATGATCAGGCAGCCGTCCTCCACATAGCCGAGAAACTCAGGGACCTGCATGGCCGCCACCTTGTAATTGGTGACCACCTGGTTCAGGCCGTCCCCCTCGCCGCACAGACAATCGGCCCCCAGGACCTGACGGATCTCCCCCACGGTGGGCATGCCGAGCGCAGGCTGCTCAGGGAGGACATAGACGTTCTCGTTCGCCGGCATCAGGGCCCTAGCACGGATCCGCACCTGGTCGACGTCCTGGGGGGCCACCCCATTGATCACGCTGGCCAGGAAGTCCCCACCCCGGTTGCGCATGGACTCGTGGGCGAGCTGCAGGGCGTCCAGGGCCTCCTCGGGGCCGCGCCCAAAGCCCTTGACCACCACCACCACGCTGCAGCCCAGGTTGTTGGCAAGGTCCGCGTTGAAGTCGAACTCCAGGGACGGCACCAAGCCGTCGAAATCGGTCCCCGCGCACACCACCAGGTCGCAGGACTCCTCCAGGGTCTTGAACTTGTTCAGGATCAGCTTGAGCAGATCGTCGTAGCGCCCGGCGGCGATCAGGTGGCTCGCGGTCTCGGCCGTGCAGCCATAGAGCATCTCCGAAGAAAAAGGCAGGTTGTATCGGCTGAGCACCAGGGCGCTCAGGTTGTCCTGCTCCACGCTCTTGGCCACGATGGGCCGGAAGAAGCCCACCCGGCGGTTGACCGCGTAGAGCATCTCCATGAAACCAAGGACCACCACGGACTTTCCGCTGCCGGAGCTGGCACCGGCGATGTAGACGCTCTGCATAGAAGGACCTCAGGGGGAGAACTTCGCTGGCGCCCATTGTCCCTGGAATGCTGCACTGCGCAAAGCCTAAAGAGCCCCAATGGGGCACCGCCGCACCACGACCAGGGCCTTGGGTGCCGCGGACCAGGGCGAAGGGTGGATGCGATGCGACGGTGAGCGCGCGCGGCCTAGCGCCCAGCCTGCTCGCGCCACTGCCGGAAACGCTCGGTTTGGTATGCCTTGCTCGCCATGTACTCGAGCACGTTGCTTAGCCTGAAGAGGCCCACCACGGAGTCGACCCTCAGGATCTCGGCCCCCTGCTCGTCGAAGAAAAGGATGGACGGCGCATAGAAGAGCCCGAGCTTCGCCGCCCAGTCACGAGCCGTGGTGCGCTCTCCGGCGGGAGTAACCACCGGCGTATCGGACCACATGTCGAGCTGCACCGTATCCATGGACTCGAAATGCCGGTAGATGGCGGCATCCCGGAGGGTCTGGCCGTGGAGGACGTCGCAGGCGTGGCAGTCACCCTGCTCGAAGAAGACCGCCAGCGGACGGTCGCTCGGCAGGCGCCGATCCAGGTTGTGGGGCGGGCGTGCGAACATGGGCTCCTCGTTCAGGTCCCCCTCGTCGAACACCATGCGATTGTCGCCACGGGCCAGATAGTCCCGGAAGGATTCTCGGCGGTAATGGCCGTCCGCCACGTACTCGAGGGCCGCCCGAAACTGGTAGGGTGGGTAGTAACCCCGCAGCCGCAGGCGCAGCTCCCCCTCGGCGTCGTAGAACAGGATCGAAGGGGTGAAGACGGTGTCCTCCCGCTCCGCCAGGGCCCGCTCGGTGAGGGTGCGACCCTGGAGGTCCGTGACCTCAGCGACCCCCCAGATATCGATGGGGATGACGTCGAAGTGGGAGCGGGTGTACTCGACGATATCCTCGAGACCGAAATTGGTGCGCATCAGCTTCTGGCAGTAAGCGCACCGGCGCTGCCCGAAATAGACCATGAGTCCGCGCTTGCCCGCGGCCACGGCCTCGCTCAGATCGTGGCGAAGGTCGAGGAAGCTCTCCTTGAACCACTCGGGATGCTCCAGGGGCTCGGCGAGGGGGGCGTCGTCGAAGCCATAGATCTCCTCGTCCCCTGGAAGATCCCCGCCCCTGGCCGCGGTGGTCAGCCCGACGCAGACGGCACACAACAAGGCGCGGACCCAGAGACTGGATACCCTCATGGACGACCTCCGATTGGCAGTGGTTGGGATCGCCATCACTGGCTGGCCGGACCCCTTCAGCGAGGGGCCGCGCCGCTCCGCGGGCGCAATGCTAACCCTGTTGGGACCCGCGCGCCGCCTAGGCACCGATGTCGGGACGGACCGCCGCTTCGAGTGGCTCTCGAGTTGATCCTAAGGGATGCGCCGAAGCTGTCGGTGTTCCCGTGCGGGCATAGGATGGCGCGCTCATCAGGTGCCAGGAGAGCATTTGATCAGCCTCTCCGCAGGTGACGCTCCAGCAGCAACAGCGCGGCCACGCAGCGTGCTTCGTCGAAATCCTCCCTGGCGAGCAAGGCATCGAGGTCCGAGAGTCGCCAGGGGACCACCTCGATGGGCTCCGGCTCATCCCCGGGCAAGGGGCTGGGGTAGAGATCCCGAGCCAGGACCACCTGAGTCCGGTGGCCGATGTACCCGGGCACCAGCGACAGGCGATGGAGCAGTCGCAGATCCCGGGCGGCGAGACCGACCTCCTCGCGGATCTCCCGATTTGCGGCGGCCAAGGCGTCCTCGCCAGGCTCCACCACGCCCTTCGGGAACCCAAGCTCGTACCGGTCCGTGCCGGCCCCATACTCGCGGATCAGGAGCAGGGTCTCCGGGTCCTGCAGGGGCAGGATCAGCACCGAGTCGGCCCCTCCCGGGATCCGCTCGAAGGTCCGTCGCACCCCGTTGGAGAACAGCAAGTCCACCTGCTCGATGCGGAATACCCGGCTCTCGGCCACCAGGCGTCGGCCGAGCACCTGGGGAGGCGCGGACGGCTTGGCCGTCATCGCGTTAAGCTTCGCCGTGGGCACGGGGACCCGCCTTGGGCCTCGCCCCCAACAGCAACCGAGGATCCGCGCATGATCGACTGGAGCGTTATCGACAGTGTCTTTCTGGACATGGACGGCACCTTGCTTGACCTCCACTTCGACAATCACTTCTGGCTGGAGCACGTCCCGCGGCGCTACGCCGAGGCCCGGGGGCTAGACCCGGAGCAGGCCCGCATCGAGCTCCTGGGGCGCTACCGTGACCTCGAGGGAACCCTGGAGTGGTACTGCGTGGACCACTGGAGCCGGGAGCTCGGGTTGGACATCGCGCTGCTCAAGGAGGAGGTGGATCACCTGATCGCGGTCCACCCACACGTGACGGACTTCCTGGAGTCCCTCGCGGAGCGGGGCAAGGGTCGGGTCCTGGTTACCAACGCCCACCAGAAGGCCCTGGCACTCAAGATGGATCGGACCCGGCTTGCCGGGCACTTCGATCGCATCCTCTGTGCCCACGATCTCGGCCTCCCCAAGGAGGACCCCGGATTCTGGCACCGGGTCCATGCGATCCTGCCCTTCGACCCCCAGCGAACCCTATTCGTCGATGACAGCCTGAGCGTCCTGCGCTCCGCCCGAGACTATGGCTTCGCTTACCTTATCGCGGTGCTGGAGCCCGATTCCCAGGCACCGCGGAGGGCGGTGGACGAGTTCCCGGCCATCGCAAATTTTGCCGAGCTTCTGCCAGGTCTGCGTCCCTGACGGGACGCAGTCCGCTCAGAGGTCGCCGATCTCGGCGGTGGCCGCGCTCAGGGGCCGGGCCTCCGGCTGGGCGTCCGAGGGCTTGCGCCGACGCCGCCGACGCCGCTTCTTGGCGGGCTCCCCCGCCTCGGCCAATACCGGGGGCGAGACGGAGGTGACGCCGGACTCCGCCCCTGGCTGCTCGCCGGGCGACTCCCTGGGCGGGGGAGAGGTAAGGGCCGCCTGCTCCGGGACCCTTGGGGGGCGACGTCGCGGTTTTCGCGACTCAGACGATGGGGTCGCATCCGGCTGGCGTCCATCCCCCGCGACCGTCGGCGGGGCATCCGACGTCCGCTCGAGACGATCCCCTCGCTCACGGGGGCGACCCCGCCCCCTGTCGCCACCCTCATGCCGGTGTCCCGATCGCCCCCGCTCGCCGTGGCCGCCCCTGCCCTCCCGGCGATATTCCCGATCCTCCCGGTCCGGGCGCAGCCGGCTCCGAGGATCCACCCGGGCGAGCAACGACGCATCCATGGGGGCTACCGGGACCTTGGCCCCGATGAAGCGCTCGATGTCCGGCAGGCAAAAGGCGTAGGTCTCGCAGACGAAGCTGATGGCATCCCCGGCGGCCCCCGCCCGGGCGGTGCGGCCGATCCGGTGGACATAGTCCTCCGGGTCCTCCGGCAGGTCGTAGTTGACCACGTGGGTCACGTCCGGGATGTGCAGTCCCCGGGCCGCCACGTCGGTGCCCACCAGCACCGGCAGGTCGCCATCGGTGAAGTGCTTGAGGAGCTTGAGTCGTTTTTTCTGGGGCACGTCTCCGGAGAGCACGGCAGTGTTGATGCCGTTGCCCTGGAGATAGCCCCAGACCCGATCCGCCTCCCGCTTGGTGTTGACGAAGACCATCACCCGCGGGTCCTCCCACCCCCGGACCAACCCGATCAGGAGCGGGATCTTCTCCTCGTTCGCGGTCATGTAGCAGACCTGGCGCACCCGCTCGGCGGTCACCTTATCGCTCTCGATCTTGACCAGCTGGGGGTGGTTCATGTGCTCGTAGGCGAGCTCCAGCACCCGATAGGAGAGCGTGGCCGAGAACAGCATCCCCAGGCGCTCCTCCGGCGGCGGCATGCGCTTGAGCAGGAAGCGGATGTCCTTGATGAAGCCGAGGTCGAACATGCGGTCGGCCTCGTCGAGGACCACGGCCTCGATGGCCTTGAGGCTGAACACATGCTGCTTGAAGTAGTCGATGAGCCGCCCCGGGGTGCCGATCAGGATGTCCACGCCGGCGGCGAGGTCGTCGCGCTGCTGCTGGTAGCCGGTGCCCCCAAAGACCAGGCCGATTCGGAAGCCGGTGTGCCGGGCGAGCACCAGGGTATCCTTGTGGATCTGCACCGCCAGCTCCCGGGTCGGGGCGACGATCAGGGCCCGGGGGTGGGAGCGGCCATGGTCGCGCGCCGGCCCCTGGGAGCCGAGCAGGCGATGCAGGACCACCACCAGGAAGGCGGCGGTCTTGCCGGTGCCGGTCTGGGCCTGGCCGGCCAAGTCCCGACCCCCGAGCCCGATGGGGATGGTCTCCGCCTGGATGGGCGTGCAATGGCTGAAGCCCGCATCGGCAAGCCCCTGAAGGATTCGGGGATCGAGTGGAAAACTATCGAACCGGTTCTCAGTGAGGTGTGTCTCGGGCATGGATCTCGTGGTTCTGTGGTTGTTGCCACATCGCGCGCGGCGGCGGAGGCTTGCAAATTCGTGGCGCTTTGGATCAAATAGGATCTTAAACCTAGGGCCCATTCCAACGCCAATTCGCCCACCCGCCCGTCGCCCCCGATCGCCGGCTGGATCATCCCGTAAGCTTTCAGCTACATTTCAGCTAGGCGGCCTTCCGGCCGACCTCGATTCTGATATGCCATCTGGGTAGGCGTGCGAAGGCACCACGATTCCCATAGTCCGCTGCCCGCGGGACTTGCTGCGAGCCCGACCACTGCGGCCTTCCGAAGACCCAGTCCGAGACAGGTTTGGGCCGCCGAGCCCCCGCCCCTATGACCCACGAACCAACGGGAGACGACTTCAGTGAGCGATAGCATCGTCCACGTGACCGATGACTCTTTCGAGGACGAGGTATTGAGATCCCCCGATCCCGTCCTCGTGGACTATTGGGCCGACTGGTGCGGGCCCTGCAAGATGATCGCCCCGGTGCTGGACGAGATCGCCACCGAGTACGCCGGCAAGATCAAGGTGGCCAAGCTCAACATCGACGAGAACCCCAACACCCCGCCCCGCTATGGCATCCGGGGCATCCCGACCCTGATGTTGTTCCGCGAGGGCGAGGTGGAGGCGACCAAGGTGGGCGCCGTGTCCAAGTCCCAGCTCACCGCCTTCATCGACAGCAACCTCTGAGAGGCTACGCTTGGGGGTGCCAGCGAGGAAGGAGCTACCCAAGCCGACCTAGGACCCGACCCTAAGGGGCACCCGATCGGGTGCCCGTCCCCCAGTGTGCGGCCACCCCGAGTCGCCCTTCCCCGCGACGTCGATTCCTCGCGGGGTGTCGCGCACCCCCCTGACCTCTGTCCACGAAGACCCTGATGAACCTAACCGAATTAAAGAAGACGCCGGTCCCCGAGTTGGTGGAGCTGGCGCAGTCCATGGAGATCGAAGGCGTCGGACGCTCCCGCAAGCAGGATCTGATCTTCGCCATCCTGAAGGCCCAGGCCAAGCGGGGCGAGGACATCTACGGCGACGGGGTCCTGGAGATCCTCTCCGACGGCTTTGGATTCCTGCGCTCCGCGGACGCCTCCTACCTGGCCGGCCCGGACGACATCTATGTCTCGCCGAGCCAGATCCGCCGCTTTGCGCTGCGCACCGGCGACACCATCTCAGGCAAGATCCGACCACCCAAGGACGGGGAGCGCTACTTCGCGCTACTCAAGGTCAACGACATCAACTTTGACCGGCCCGAGAACGCCAAGACCAAGATCCTATTCGAGAACTTCACGCCGCTGTTCGCCCAGAAGCGGCTCAAGCTCGAGATCGGCAACGGCAGCACCGAGGACATCACGGCCCGCACCATCGACCTGGTGGCCCCCATCGGCAAGGGCCAGCGTGGGCTCATCGTCTCGCCCCCCAAGGCGGGCAAGACCATGATGCTGCAGAACATCGCCCAGTCGATCGGACACAATCACCCGGACTGCTACCTGATCGTGCTGCTGATCGACGAGCGTCCGGAGGAGGTCACGGAGATGTCCCGCTCGGTGCGCGGCGAGGTGATCTCCTCCACCTTCGACGAGCCCGCCACCCGCCATGTGCAGGTGGCCGAGATGGTGATCGAGAAGGCCAAGCGCCTGGTGGAGCACAAGCGCGACGTGGTGATCCTGCTCGACTCCATCACCCGGCTCGCCCGCGCCTACAACACCGTGGTCCCCTCCTCGGGCAAGGTGCTCACCGGCGGCGTGGACGCCAACGCCCTGCAGCGGCCCAAGCGCTTCTTCGGCGCCGCCCGCAACGTGGAGGAGGGGGGCAGCCTGACTATCCTGGCCACCGCCCTGGTCGACACGGGCTCGCGCATGGACGACGTCATCTACGAGGAGTTCAAAGGCACCGGCAACATGGAGATCCACATGGACCGGCGCATCGCCGAGAAGCGGATCTTCCCCTCCATCAACATCAACCGCTCCGGGACCCGCCGCGAGGAGCTGCTGATGCCCCCGGCGGAGCTTCAAAAGATGTGGATCCTGCGCAAGATCCTGCACCCCATGGACGAGCTGGCCGCCATGGAATTCCTCCACGACAAGCTCAAGGCCACCAAGACCAACGGAGAGTTCTTCGACTCCATGCGCGGCTAGGTTGAGGTCGGGGTCCGGGCCGACATCGACCATGAAGGCGATGATCCTCGCCGCCGGGCGCGGCAACCGCATGCGCCCCCTCACCGACGAAACCCCCAAGCCCCTGCTGCTGGCCGGCGGAAGGCCCCTGATCGAGCACCAGGTCGAGCGCCTGGCGGCCGCGGGTTTCCGGGAGCTGATCATCAACCATGCCCACCTCGGCCAACAGATCGAATCCGCTCTCGGGGACGGAACCCGGCTAGGGGTCTCGATCCAATATTCGCCAGAGGGTGAGGGCCGCGCCCTAGAGACCGGCGGGGGCATCTTCAAGGCCCTCCCCCGACTGGGACCGGACCCCTTCCTGGTGGTGAACGGCGACGTCTGGACGGATGTCCCCTACGCGGACCTGGCCTTGACCGATGGGGACCTGGCCCATCTGGTACTGGTGGAAAATCCAAGTCACCACCAGCGGGGGGATTTCGCCCTGTCGGGCGGGCGGGTGAGGATCGAGGGCGAGCCCCGCTTCACCTTCGGTGGGATCGGGCTCTACCGCCCGGAGCTTTTCGCCGGGTGCGCCGGGGGCGCCTTTCCGCTCGCCCCCCTGTTGCGCGGGGCCATGGAGCGGGATCGGGTCAGCGGTCGGCTCCATCGGGGACACTGGTACGACATCGGTACACCGGAGCGGCTCGACGCCCTGGACCGCTGGCTTCGGTCGGACCAACCCTAGGTCTAGACCCCGCCCCTAGCCCCCAGTCCCCGCGACGGCGAAGGACCGGCGGATGCGCTAGTCTGCTGCCACGAGCCAGCCGCTGAGGACCACCGCAGTGGGCCAAGAGATCGCCTCCTGCCAGTTCAACGCCCGGGACTACGCCGCCTTCGCGGAGCGTTTGCGCGCCGAGACCGAGCTCCTGGCCCAATGGCTGGCGGAGGGGACCCTGGAGCGCGAAGGGATCACGGGCGGCTTCGAGCTGGAGGCCTGGCTAGTGGGCCTGGACATGAAGCCGGCCCCCCGCGCGGAGGCCTTGCTGGCGCGCCTCGACGATCCCGCCGTAGTCCCGGAGCTGGCCACCTTCAACGCCGAGATCAACGGGGCCGCGGTCCCCTTGATGGGAGACGCCCTGTCCCGTCTGGCCGTCGGCCTGGCGGCGAGCGTGGATCGCTGCAACGCAGCGGCCGCCGGGCTCGACGCCCGCCTGGCCCTGATCGGCATTCTCCCCACGGTCGAGCCCGCCCACCTCACGGTCGCCCACATGACCCCCAGGGCGCGCTATCGGGCGCTGAACGAACGGATCCTCGCCCTGCGCCAGGAGCGGCCCCTTGTTCTCGAGATCCAGGGTCGGGACCGCCTCCGCCTGGAGTGGCAGGATGTGATGCTGGAGTCCGCCGCCACCTCCTTTCAGATCCACCTGAAGGTCCCTCCGGGTCTCGGTGCCCGGGCCTATAATGCCTCCAAGATCCTGTCTGCCCCCCTGATCGCGCTGGGGGCCAATTCACCCTTCCTGTTCGGGCGCGACCTTTGGGACGAGACCCGGGTCCCCCTATTCGAGCAGGCCGTGTCGGTGGGCGGTCCCCTGCTCCAGGAGCGGGTCAACTTCGGGTTTCGATACGCGGAGCGCTCCATCCTGGAGACCTTCCAGGCCAACCTCGACCGCTACCCGATCCTGATCCCCCAGCTCATGGACGAGCCCCCGGAGCGCCTGGCTCACCTGCGCCTGCACAACGGGACCATTTGGCGTTGGAACCGACCCTTGATCGGTTTCGACCAGGACAATCGGCCCCACCTGCGGATCGAGCATCGGGTGCTGCCCTCGGGGCCTACGGTGCCGGACTGCATCGCCAATGCGGCACTCTATTTCGGCGCCGTCTGGGACCTGATCCGGGACCCCGAGCCGCCGGAGCTGCGCCTACCATTCCTCCAGGCCCGCACCGGCTTCTATGCCTGCGCCCGGACGGGACTGGAAACCGAGATCCACTGGCTGGACGGTAACCCGCACCCGGTTCGCGCTATCCTGGCCCAGGACCTGCTGCCGAGGGCACGGGCGGGTCTGACGTCCCTGGGTCTGGACCGGGCCGAGATCGACCATTGGCTCGGGATCCTCCAGGAGCGTCTGGCCCTGGGTCGCTCCGGCGCCCGTTGGCAACGCGCCTGGGTGGAGCGCCACGGGGATGACTGGGCGGGTCTCACGGCCGCCTATCTGGAGCGCCAGCGTCTGAGTCGCCCGGTGCACGAATGGAGCCTGGACTGACCTGGCGGCCCACCGCCTCCAAGACCCGACACACACGATGCCGACCCATCCCCTGCTGCGACAGCTCGACCACCTGCCTGCGGGTCTCCTCGCCACCGAAAGCCAAGGCTTGGAGGCCCACCTCGGGTCTCCGACCCTGATTCACCTGAGGGGTACCCGGGGCCCCGCCCTGTTCGTCTCGGTGCTGATGCACGGCAACGAGACGGTGGGTTGGGATGCCGTGCGTGGCCTGCTCGGCGAGCGCCTGGAACGTTTCGGCGAGCCGCGTCTGCCACGCGACCTCTGCCTCTTCATCGGCAACGTCTCAGCGGCCGCCCATGGGGTCCGACGTCTGCCCGGCCAGCCGGACTACAACCGGGTATGGCCCGGCAGCGAGCTACCCCGGACCCCCGAGCACGACCTCATGGCGACAGTGGTGGAGATCCTGCGGCAACGGGGCGTCTTCGCCAGCATCGACCTGCACAACAACACCGGCTCGAACCCCCACTACGCCTGTGTCAACCGGCTGGACAACCGCTTCCTGCACCTGGCCACCCTGTTCGGGCGCACCGTGGTCTATTTCCTGCGGCCCAAGGGGGTGCAATCCCTGGCCCTGGCCGAGCTCTGTCCGGCCGTGACCCTGGAATGCGGCAAGGTGGGGGAGGCCGCCGGGGTTGGGCACGCCCGGGATCTGGTGGACGCCGCCCTGCACCTCTCCGAGATCCCCGACCATCCAGTCGCCCCCCACGACATCGATCTCTTCCATACGGTCGCGCGGTTGCACGTGCCGGAGTCCCTGAGCTTCGGTTTCCACCCCGAGGAGGCGGACCTGGTTCTGAATCCTGAGATCGAGCACTTCAACTTCCGGGAGCTCCCTCCGGGGACGGCCTTCGGGCGGATCAACGGCGACAGAGAACCCAGCCGGATCCCCATCGAGGCCAGGGATGAGCAGGGCCGGGAGGTGTCGGGGCGCTTTTTCGAGGTCGAGGCGGGGGAGCTGCGGTTGCGCCAGCGCGTGATGCCCTCCATGCTCACCCGCGACCAGACCGTCATCCGCCAGGACTGTCTGGGCTATCTCATGGAGCGCTACAACGACCACGTACCCCGGCGGGGTTAGCGCCAAGCCACAAGGGATTCACGGGGACCTAGGCCCTGGGATCCCCCTGGGCCCAATAGCGGATCTGATACCAGACCCGCCCCAGGTGCTCGCGGATCGCGTAGCTGCTGTCCATGAACGCACGGGCACTGGGCAGCCAATCCGTGAACCCCAGGTCCTGCTCCCATCCCGGATAGTGGAGGAAGCCAGTAGGGGCGGGCGTCACGCGAACTCCCGCCCGCTCCACCGCCTCCACCGCCCGGGGCAGGTGTGATGCGTCGCTGACCAGCAGCACCTGCGCGATCCCGTCACGCTCCAGCATGGGCTTGGCGAGTGCCGCATTCTCCCAGCTCGTGCGGCTCTCCGATTCGACGCCCGCCACGGGCACCCCGAGCTCGCTCTGAAGGGTCTCGGCCATCAGCGGACCGACAGGCGGCTCCGACTCGGAGAGGTTTCCGCCGGTCACATAAATCGGGAGGCCCGTCAGGCGATGCAGACGGGCAGCGTAACGGATGCGCGCCAGGCTGTGGGCGTCTAAGGTACGCCCCCCAAGCTCGGGCGCCATGACGCTGCCGGCCCCAAGCACCAGGATCGCCTGGGCTTCAGCCGGGATTGTCCCCTGGGTCAGGGGCGGATCGGGCTCAAGGGGCACCGTCAGGAGGATCGCCACCACCGGGAGGGTCATCAGGGTATAGACGGCCCCGGTGACGAAGATCAGGAGCCGCGCCAAGACCCCCCGCGCCAGGAGAAAGGACGCGAGCAGCATCAGGATCAGGATGCCGGGCGGGGTGAGCAGGCTCTTGGTGACGGTGTAGAGTTCCATCGGGGCTCGGTCGTTAGGGCATTAGCCGCCAGGCTTGGAGTCCGCCAGGTCGCGAAAAAGCATGGACAGGAGCAGGACGGGCGCCCCAATGAGCATCATCCCACCGGCGACCAGGGCGACGCCGGGACTGGTACGCCGGTACAGGACCGCCAGCATCAGGATCAGGGCCGCGCCCCCCAGCACACCCAGGACCCAGGCCAGGGCCGGGGAGAGAGGCACGCCGGCCAGCCGGCTCGGACCCAGCACCGAGGCGGCGAGGGCCCCATGGGGGATCAGCATGAAGGCCAGGTTCGGCAGGGCGAAGGGCCGATAGCCGTAGCGGTCCGCGGCATGACGGTCCATGGCCTGCGCGACCCCGATCAGGCCTATGAACAGGAGGAAGCCGAGGATCAACGTCAACCAGACCATGGGCTCGTGTCCTGGACACCCTGTGGATGTGTCGGCGGCGCCGGGGTCAGACCCCGACCACACCCTGGGCCTGGCGGTCCGCATGGTAGGAGGAGCGCACCAGGGCCCCGCTCGCCACGCTGGAGAAGCCCAGGGCCTCGCCCGCCTGGCGCAGGGCCTCAAACTCCGCCGGGGTCCAATAGCGGCGCACCGGCAGATGGTCCCGGGTGGGCTGGAGATACTGGCCGAGCGTCAGCATGTCGCACCCGTGGGCCCGCAGGTCCGCCATCACCGCCAGGACCTCCTCGGATTCCTCCCCCAGGCCCAGCATCAGCCCCGACTTGGTCGGCACCTCTGGGTGGGCCGCCTTGAAATCGGCCAGGAGCCGCAGGGAGCCGAGATAATCCGCACCGGGCCGGACCTGGGCATAGAGCCGCGGCACCGTCTCCAGATTGTGATTGAAGCAATCGGGCACCGCATCCCCGGCGAAGGCCGCCAGGGCCACCGCCACCCGCCCCCGAAAGTCGGGAACCAGCACCTCCAGGCGGGTGCCCGGGCAGCGGGCGCGCACCGCCCTCAGGCAGGCGGCGAAGTGACCCGCCCCGCCGTCCCGCAGGTCATCCCGATCCACCGAGGTGATCACCACGTAACGCAGACCCATGGCGGCGATGGACCGGGCCAGGTGCTCCGGCTCCGCCGGGTCGACCGGTTGGGGTCGCCCATGGGCCACGTCGCAGAAGGGGCAGCGACGGGTGCAGATGTCACCCAGGATCATGAAGGTGGCGGTGCCGTGGTTGAAGCACTCCCCCAGGTTGGGACACTGGGCCTCCTCGCACACCGTGGCGAGCCCCGACTCCCGCAGCAGGCGCTTGATGCGCGCCACGCCGGGGCCGACCGGCGCCCGCGCCCGGATCCAGTCCGGTTTGCGCAGCACCTCACCGGTCTGCTCGACCTTCACCGGGATGCGCGCGACCTTGTCCCGCCCCCGCTGATGGGTCTCGGGTGTGGCGCGGGAAGGTGGAGTGAGGGGAGAGGGTTCACTCATGTGCCTATCGCCGGGTCAATCAGAAAGGGGGCCCGGGCGCCTCAAGGGGCGCCCGGGCTCTGGGCGGGGACGGCCTAGCCCGCCATGGCCGCCTTCATCTCCGCGGCGTACTGGTCGGCGTTGAGCCCCACCAGCAGGTGCAGGACATTGTCCGGCAGCCGCAGCACGCCCTGGACGCCGGCGGCGGTCAGCGCCGCCTCGTCCAGCCGGGCCCCGTCGGCCACCGTGACCCGCAGCCGGGTCTCGGCGGCGGCCTCCGCCTGCCGCACGTTGGCGGCGCCGCCCAGGCTCTCCAGGATGGCACGGGCCTTCTGGGGCGCGTGGGGATCCCGGGCCCTGGGCTTGAGATCATCGGCCTTGTAACGGACCTTGGGCGCCGCGGCCCCTTCGGGCAGCTCCGCCTCTGGGCCCGCATGGGCCAGGTACTCCTGCATGTCGGTCATCAGGTTCTCGGACTTGGGCCCGAAGATCGCCTGCAGGTTGTTGCCGACCGTCACCACGCCCGCCGCCCCCAGGGCCTTGAGCTTTTCCGGGTTGGCCTTGTCGATGCTCGCCACTTCCACCCGCAGCCGGGTGATGCAGGCATCGAGCCCCTGGATGTTGCTCTTGCCGCCAAAGGCCAGCACCAGCTCCTTGGCGAAGTCGTCCGCCACCGCCGCCTTCACGTCCGCCAGGTCCACCGCCGCCTCGGCCTCCCGGCCCGGTGTCTTGAGGTCCAGGCGCAGGATCAGGGCGCGGAACACCACGAAATAGACCACCGCGAAGATGGGCCCCAGGATCAGGATGATCCAGGGTCGGATGTTGTTCACCCAGAACAGGGCGAAGTCGATGAAGCCGTGGCTGAAGCTGTAGCCCAGGCGCGCATCCAGCAGATAGGTGGTCAGGAAGGCGATGCCCACCAGCACCGCGTGGGCCACGTAGAGCACCGGGGCCACG
>JBLMWY010000392.1:0-2689 GCA_050257475.1 Bdellovibrio bacteriovorus | reverse complement strand
TCATGCGCGTGAGCATGTCCCGGGGGAACTGGCACATGAGCTCCCAGGAGAGGTTCAGCGTCGCCTCGATGGAGCGGTCCTCGGCCTCCCCTTGGCCCACGAAGCGGTGATCGAAGTCGTCGGCGAACTTCAGGTATAGCCGGTCCCGCTCCGAGAGCTCGTCCGCTCCGATGATGGAGGCCAGGTTGCGAGTTTCCTGGGCCCGGGCATAGAGGGCATAGATCTGGGCGGCGACCCGGGGGTGATCCTCGCGGGTGTCGTCCTTGCCAATGCCGTCCTTCATCAAACGGGACAGACTGGGCGAGATGTGGACCGGCGGGTAGACGCCCTGGTTGTGCAGCTCCCGGGAGAGCACGATCTGGCCCTCCGTGATGTAGCCCGTGAGGTCCGGGATGGGGTGGGTGATGTCGTCCGAGGGCATGGACACCACCGGCATCATGGTGATGGAGCCGTGGCGCTCGTGGATGCGCCCGCAGCGCTCGTAGATCTCGGCGAGGTCCGAGTACAGATAGCCCGGGTAACCCTTGCGGGCCGGCACGTCGCCCTTGGCGGTGGCGACCTCCCGCAGGGCCTCGGCGTAGTAGGTCATGTCGGTCATCACCACCAGGACGTGGCGGTCCAGGTCATAGGCCAGGTATTCGGCCGCGGTCAGCGCCGTGCGGGGCAGGGTGAGACGCTCCACCGGCGGGTCGTCCGCCAGGTTGATGAACATCACCACGTTGCGCAGCACCCCGGAGGAGGCGAACTCGTCGCGGAAGAACTTGGCGTCCGCGTAGGAGACCCCCATGGCGGCGAAGACGATGGAGAAGCTGGTGTCCTCGTCCTTGAGCTTGGCCTGGCGCACGATCTGGGCGGCCAGCCGGTTGTGGGGCAGGCCGGAGCCCGAGAAGATCGGCAGCTTCTGGCCGCGCACCAGGCTGTTCAGCCCATCGATAGTGGAGACCCCGGTCTGGATGAACTCCCGGGGATAGGTCCGCGCGGCGGGGTTGATGGCGGAGCCGCCAACCGGTCGGCGCAGGTTGGAGAGGATCGGTGGCCGGCCGTCCCGCGGGACGCCCAGGCCGTTAAACTCACGCCCCAGCAGCTCGGGAGATAGCGCGATCTCCACCGGCTCGTCGAGGAAGCGGATCCAGGTCTGCTCCAGGTCCAGGTCCTCGGTCCCCTCGAAGATCAGGACCAGCACCTCCTGGTCGGAGGCGCGGATGACCTGGCCGTTGCGGGTGTTGCCGGCGTGATCCCGGATGCGCACCCGGTCGCCGAAGGCGACCCCGGGGGCATTCTTCACCACCAGCAGGCCGCCGCGGGCCTCCGTGGCCGTTCGATATTCTTTGATGCTCATGGCTCGATCATCTCGAAGAAAGAGAATTGGTCCGCGAATGAACGCGAATACTCGCGGAGCGCCAAGGGCCAAGCGCCAAGGACCGAGGAAGAACAGGGGGTCCCAACCTCGGCCCTCGGCCCTCGGCCCTAGGCCCTTTCCCCCTGTTTCGCGTATTCGACCCGGATCTCCTCCATCGAGGCGTTCACCTCGACCCGGAAGGCCTGGATCTGGTCCATCTGCTCGCTGGTGTACATGGATTTCAGCCGCCGCATCTTGGCCAGGATGGGTAGGGTCTGGAGCTCGGTCACCGGCACCCCGATCTCGATCAGGGCCGCTCCTCGCTTGTAGATGGTGATGGCGAGATCCAGGAGCGCATACTGCTTCTGGGGCGAGCAGAAGGTGTCCACCTCGTCCAGGGCGCTCTGCTGCAGGACGCCCTCCTTGACCAGGGAGGCCCCCTCCAGCTCCCAGCGCTGGGCGTCTGACAGGGCCTCGGGTCCCACCAGGTTGACGATGCGCGAGAGCTCGGCGTCCCGCGCCAGCAGGGCCAGGGCCGAGGTGCGGCGCTTCTCCCAATCGGGATCGACCTCCTTGTGCCACCACTCGGCGGCGGTGTGAACATGGCCGGAGAAGCTGGTGACCCAGTCGATGCTCGGATAGTGGCGGGCGTCCGCCAGCTCTTTAGAGAGCGCCCAGAAGGTCTCGATGATGTCCTTGGTATGGCTGGTGACCGGCTCCGAGAAGTCGCCGCCGGGGGGTGACACCGCCCCGATCAGGGTCACGGAGCCCGACCCGGCCCCATAGGTCTCCACCCGACCGGCCCGCTCATAGACCGCCGCCAGCCGCGAGGCGAGATAGGCCGGATAGCCTTCCTCCACCGGCATCTGGCCAAGGCGCCCCGAGACCTCCCGCAGGGCCTCGGCCCAGCGGGAGGTGGAATCCGCCAACATCACCACGTCGTAGCCCATGTCGCGGTAATACTCGGCCATGGTGACACCGACATAGATCGATGCCTCCCGGGCCACCACCGGCATATTGGACGTGTTGGCCACCAGCAGGGTGCGCTCCATCAGCTTGCGGCCCGTGTAAGGGTCGTCGAGCTCCGGGAAGCTCTCGAGCACGTCCACCAGCTCATTGCCCCGCTCCCCGCAACCCACGTAGATCACGATGTCGGCGTTGGACCAGCGGGCGATCTGCTGCTGGACCACCGTCTTGCCCGCGCCGAAAGGTCCGGGGACCGCCCCCTTGCCGCCCTTGAGCTGTGGGAAGAAGGTGTCGATGACGCGCTGGCCTGTGATCAGCGGCGAGATGCCGTCGTCGCGCTTGCGGTAGGGCCGCGGCTTGCGCACCGGCCAGCGGTGATACAGG
>JBLMWY010000391.1:0-4917 GCA_050257475.1 Bdellovibrio bacteriovorus | reverse complement strand
GGTCAGTCGCGCTGTAAGGCGTCCAGGGAGGCCCTGGCAAGGAAGCCCGAGCGGGTCTCCCGGGGGCGGTTGGCGCAGGCGGCGATCGTCGTCAGGATACCCTCAGGCGGCCAGCTCAAGGACCTCCCGGGAACGGTCGAGGGTGCAGTCCTGGTGCTCCCCGAGCGCGGTCATGCCGTGTCGCTCCAGGTGGTGGAGGAGGGGGGGGATGGCGTCGGCGCCGATCCCGTAGGCCGAGAGCCGTGTCGGGACCTGGAGCGACTCGAAGAAGGCCCGGGTGCGGGCGATCGCCCCGTCGATGCGCGTCTCCTCGTCCCCGTCGCGCAGGCCCCAGACCCGCTCGGCGTACTGCAGGAGCTTGGCCCGCTTGGCGGTGCGGCGAACCTGGAGCATGGCCGGCAGGACGATGGCCAGGGTCTGGGCGTGGTCGAGGCCATGGAGCGCGGTGATCTCGTGGCCCAGCATGTGGGTCGCCCAGTCCTGGGGTACCCCGGCGCCAATCAGTCCGTTCAGGGCCAAGGTGGCGGTCCACATGATGTTGGCGCGCACGGCGTAATTCTCGGGCTCGGCCAGGGCCTTGGGGCCCTCCTCGATCAGGGTGAGGAGCAGGCCCTCGGCGAAGCGGTCCTGCACCTTGGCGTCCACCGGATAGGTCAGGTACTGCTCGGCGATGTGCGCAAAGGCGTCGACGACCCCATTGGCGACCTGGCGGGGCGGGAGCGTGTAGGTCTTGGTCGGGTCGAGGACCGAGAACCGCGGGAAGACCAGGGGGCTGATGAAGAACAGCTTGTCTTGGGTGGCGGCGCGGGTGACGACCGAGGCCCCGTTCATCTCCGAGCCGGTCGCCGGCAGGGTCAGCACGGTGCCGAGCGGGATCGCGGCCGCGACGGGCGCCTGCTTGGCGAGGATGTCCCAGGGCTCGCCGTCGAATGGGATGGCCGCCGCGATGAATTTGGTGCCGTCGATCACCGAGCCGCCGCCGACCGCGAGCAGGAAGTCGATGCCCTCGCGGCGGGCGAGCTCGACCGCCTTCATCAGGGTCTCGTACCTCGGGTTGGGCTCGATGCCACCGAACTCGAAGACCGCGAATCCTGCAAGCGCCGCCTTGACCTCGGCCAGGGTACCGGTGGTCACGACGCTGCCACCGCCGTAGGTAATCAGGACCCGCGACCCTTGGGGGATCTCGGCGCCGATCGCGGCGATCTGGCCCTGGCCAAAGAGGATACGGGTCGGGTTATGGAAGGTGAAATTCTGCATGGCGTGGCTCCGTGGAGATGTGTGCGCCTGGAACTGACGGTGAGGCAGCCCTTCGCGGGCGTTCGTGCGTCAAAACGGGTGCTGAGCACCGGTGCCGGGGATATGTGTCTTGGGGTCGGCCGCTCCAATGCCAGGACAGACCCGAGGACTCGGCCTCTCGGCGGCGGGAGCGCTTTGGGGGCATTCCATGCTCGGAGGATGGCGCGTTCGGACTTTGGGTTGGATCTGGACCAGGAAGATCAGGACTCAGACTCCAGAATGTCATGTTTGGATGCCCCTATGTTCCCGCGCGATGCCCATGTCCTCACTGTCGTTCGCTGGCTCGACCAGTTTCCGGTGGTCATGCTGCTCGGTGTCCGGCAGGTGCGCAAGGCCTCCGTGGCGTGCATGGTGACGGCCCAGGCCGGTGGCGCCACCCGTTTCGATCACTACGAGCTAGAGGTGGTGAAGCGAACGGTGGGCCGTGCCATCGACACCGAGATTGAGCCCTATGCAGCCTAGACGCGCAGAATCGGCGGATAGCGGTACCGAGCATTGTCCTCGTCTACCACGGCAGACTTGTCCCGCTCCTCTCGATAGGCGCTTCTGACTCAATGCCACTCCCGAGCGGCGACGCGGACAAGGCCGGTAACCGCTACGAGCTGCGTTGGACCGTCCGTCAGTTCATCCGTCTGCTGACCGACGAGACCATTTGGATCGAGCTGGAGCCTATCGGGGACGAGGGCGGCGGAATCGAGTTTCGTCTGTGTCGTTCCGACGGTCGTATCGAGGCTTATCAAGTCAAGCGTCAGCAGGTCGGCAAGGCTCACCGGACGTTCGCCGATTTGGCTCGGGCTAAGGTCCTTGAAGGGCTGCGCAAACAGCGCCGTGGTGGGGCTCTTGTGGGACAGGCTCGGCGCGCCGGCGGAGTTAGGCCGGCGGGGATGTCGCGGGACCTTGAAGATCTCTACCCTGCGGCCGTATTGGCGGCGGTTGGGTATCTTCGATGCCTTGCCCTAGCCGGGCCCTTCGTCAAGCAAAGCCCCGAGGAGAGGTAAGACGAGACGCTATGTGGAACATCGCAACCTATCTGCTGGCGGCCTTTGCGGAGATCGGCGGCTGCTTTGCGTTCTGGGCCTGGCTCAGGCTCAGCAAGAGTCCGCTGTGGCTGGTGCCGGGCATGGTGAGTCTGGCCCTGTTCGCCTGGGCGCTGACCCGCATCGACGCGGATTTCGCGGGACGCGCCTATGCGGCCTTTGGTGGCATCTATATCGCGTCATCGCTGTTCTGGCTGTGGGCGGTCGAGGGCACCCGGCCGGACCGCTGAGATGGCCTCGGTGCCGCCATCTGCGTGCTGGGGGCGATGATCATCCCGTTCGGTCCGCGTAGCGGCTGACGCGGCGTTCTCCGGGTCCAGCGTCGTGTTGTGCTGATCGACCCCGCACCCGCCCCCCGTACTCCAGAACGCGACGCGCCGGCTCCCCGGGAGTCCCTTACGCCCGAGGCGTATGCTGGGGTCAGGATCATTAACCGTTAGCGGTTTCGCCTTCGAGCGGTTGCCGCCGTCAGCGGCGTCCAGGTCGACCTGACCAGTAGACCGCCGCCGTCGCCTGGGGTCCGGACAAGGCGTATCCGCAAGCGCCGACCCAGGCCACGACGAATGGCGGGTATCCGTCCACGATGTAGGATTGAGTCGTCATGAGCGCCGTCATCCTAGAATCCGAGCTGACCTGTCCCCACTGCGGCCGTGCGTGGCGGCAGACGATGCCCACGGACGCCTGCCAGTTCTATCAGGAGTGCCTGTCGTGCCACGCCTTGTTGCGCCCTAAGCCAGGCGATTGCTGCGTGTTCTGCTCCTATGGCTCGGTGCCTTGTCCGCCCATTCAGCTCCAGCCGCCGCAGCGCCCCGAGGAAGATCGGTAGGTCGGTCTGCCGCGCGCATCCGATCGACGTCTTCACAGCAACGAGTCACGGGGCAGTCCCGTCATCGTTGGGGTCTTCGCCGCCCCTGGACCGAGCGGCAAGCGGCGGGGACGACCCCGCAGATCGGCCAGGCAGGCGCATGGTTGGACGGACGCCGCAGACCAGGTTCATCGCCGCCAGAGTACGCGTGCAGCCCCGGCGATCGGCAGTCCGCCTTACCCTGCCCGCAGGACCGGAAGCGCCTCCGCGGACCGCGCAAGCCTCGTGGACGGCCGGTGGCGATCGACCTCAGGCCGCGACGGATACAGCGGCGCGGCGCCGATTGACCTCCACGGTGATGTGGACCAGCTCCTCGTGGACGCCGAGCGCGCGCCGCACCGCGTCCGGCTCGATGGGCTCGGACACCGCGAGCGACAGGATGCAGGCGTACTTGTCCTTGCCGACGCGCCACACATGCAGATCGGCGATCTCGGCGGCGACGGGGAGCCCGGCCACCACCTCGCGGATCTCCGCCACCACGGGCCTGTCCATCTCGGCGTCGATCAGCACCCGGCTGGTGTCGCGCAGCAGGCCGTAGGCCCAGATCGACACCAGCGCGGCCCCGACGATCCCCATGACGGGATCGAGCCAGGCCGCCGCCCAGAGCTTGCCGCCGAATAGGGCGACGATGGCGAGCACGGAGGTCGCCGCGTCCGCCAGGACATGCAGGTAGGCCGAGCGCAGATTCAGGTCGTGGTGGTGATGGCCATGACCGTCGTGATCGTGGTGGTGATGATGGTCGTGACCGTGCCCGTCTTTGAGCAGCCAGGCACAGACCAGGTTCACCAATAGGCCCAGCACGGCAATCCCGATCGCCTGGTCGTAGTGGATCGGGGTTGGGGCAAGCAGCCGCTCGACCGACTGGTGCAGCATGAGTCCGGCGACGCCGACCAGGAAGACGGCGCTGGTATAGCCCCCGAGGATCTCGATCTTCCAGGTCCCGAAGGCGAAGCGCGGGTCCTGGGCGTAGCGGCGCGCCGCGGCATAGGCGACCACCGAGAGCCCAAGGGCCAGGGCGTGGGAGCTCATGTGCCAGCCGTCGGCGAGCAGGGCCATGGAGTTAAAGACCCAGCCGCCGGCGATCTCCGCGACCATCATGGTGGCCGTCAGCCACACCACCCAGCGGGTGTTGCGCTCGGCGAGCGGGTTGCCCTCGTCGAAGACGTGGGAGTGCTGCCCGTTCTCAAGGGTGGCGGCGTCTTGCATGATCGGATACCTCGAGAGTACGTGTGCCAGATACCCTACCCGGGTATCCTATCCGCAGCAAGAGGAGGCCCAGATGGCACACACGATCAGAGACAAGAAGGCCCTGCTCGACCGGGTGCGCCGCATCCAGGGTCAGGTCGCGGCCCTGGAGCGCGCCTTGGACCAGGAAGGCGACTGCTCGGCGGTCCTGCACCAGATCGCGGCGATCCGCGGCGCGGTCGGGGGCCTGATGGGGCAGGTCCTGGAGGGGCACCTGCGGGAACATCTAGGCGCGGAGAATCGCACCGCCGAGGAGCGTCGTGAGGACCTGGAGCAGGTCGTCAGCGTGCTGCGGTCCTATCTCAAGTGAGTTCGGGAGGCCGGCGCTAGGCGGCACAGATGGCTGCTACGCTTCACCCGGCCCCCGGGGCCTTCGCCATCCTATCGTCGCGGGCTGGCCTCTGACCCGTCGACCGCCGAGGAGTCGATTCCATGAGCCTGCCGCGTCCCAGTCCCCGCGCCCTGGCCCTGTCG
>JBLMWY010000390.1:0-8405 GCA_050257475.1 Bdellovibrio bacteriovorus | reverse complement strand
GGCTGATGGCTCGGGATTCGGCTCCAGCGGGCGCATCCCCGGGTCGGGCAAGAGGAGGCGGCCTCGCGCCTAAGGATACTCGATTCCCGTGTATCGGGCTCGAAAGGGGGGGCAATCGGCGGTCAATGGCCGAGACGGGGTTCGGCGTCCCCGTGGAAGGCGGCAGGATGAGGGTGCGAGGCTCTGAGGAAGGGCTGATCGCTCGGGCTTGCCGAGCGGACCGAGGAGGGTCCGCCATGTTCAAGGATCTCAAGCCCTCGACGATGGCGCGTCACGAGATTCGCGCGTCTCGGAACACAAGCTGATCAAACGCCAGCAAGGCGCTTGATCAGCCTTCTCGGGTGCCATAGGTCGGGGGTCGGGACGCCCTCTGACCCAGGACCCTTCAACCTCTGCTCAGAACTGGGCCTCTTCCGTGGACCCGTGCAGGGCGGTAACCGAAGAGCTGCCGCCCTGAATGGTGGTGGTGACGTCGTCGAAATAGCCGGCGCCCACCTCCTGCTGGTGGGAGACGAAGGTGTAGCCCTTTCCCCGGGCGGCAAACTCCGGCCCTTGGACCTTCTCCACGTAGTGGCGCATGCCCTGGCCCTTGGCATAGTCGTACGCCAAGTCGAACATGTTGAACCACATGCTGTGGATGCCCGCCAGGGTGATGAACTGGTACTTGTAGCCCATGTCCGCGAGCTCGTCCTGGAAGCGGGCGATGGTCACGTCGTCCAGGTTCTTCTTCCAGTTGAAGGAAGGCGAGCAGTTGTAGGCGAGCAGCTTGTTGGGGTTCGCCGCCAGCACGGCGCTGGCGAACTCCCGGGCGAAGCCCAGGTCCGGAGTGCCGGTCTCGCACCACACCAGATCCGCATAGGGGGCATAGGCCAGGCCCCGGCTGATGGCCTGCTCCAGGCCATTCCTCACCCGGTAGAAGCCCTCGGAGGTCCGCTCACCGCTGAGGAAGGGCCGGTCGTTGGCGTCCACGTCGTTGGTCAGCAGGTTGGCCGCCTCGGCGTCGGTGCGGGCCAGCAGCAGGGTGGGGACGCCCATCACGTCCGCGGCCAGCCGCGCGGCGATGAGCTTCTCCACCGCCTCGCGGGTGGGCACCAAGACCTTGCCACCCATGTGGCCACACTTCTTGACCGCGGCAAGCTGATCCTCGAAGTGCACCCCGGCGGCCCCGGCGGCGATCATGTTCTTCATCAGCTCGAAGGCGTTCAGCACCCCGCCGAAGCCCGCCTCGGCGTCCGCCACGATGGGCAGGAAGTAGTCGATATAGTCCTGGTCCCCCGGTCCGATGCCGCGGGACCACTGGATCTCGTCGGCGCGCTTGAAGCTGTTATTGATGCGTCGCACCATGGTGGGGACCGAGTCATAGGCGTAGAGCGACTGGTCCGGGTACATGGTCTCCGAGGTGTTGCCGTCGGCGGCCACCTGCCAGCCAGAGAGATAGATGGCCTCGATCCCGGCCTTTGCCTGCTGCATGGCCTGACCGGCGGTGATGGCCCCCATGCAGTTGACATAGCCCTTCTTGGAGCCCCCGCGAAGGAGCTGCCAGAGGCGCTCGGCGCCGCGTTTGGCGTAGGTGTGCTCGGGCTGGACGCTGCCGCGCAGGCGCACCACGTCGGCGGCCCCGTAGCCGCGCTTGACGTCGCTCCAGCGGGGGTTCTGCGTCCAGTCGGTCTCCAGGGCCTTAATCTGCTCGTCGCGGGTCATGTCGGTTTACTCCTCGGGTAGGTGGATGTCGCGCCGCTGTCTTGCCGTGCCCCGGTCCTCGCTCCGTTCGAGACCCAGCGTTGCTGGGTCCAGGAACCGGCTCCGCGGTTAGTCGCCGACCAGGATGATTGGTCTTGAGAATTCAAATTACCCGCGCAAAAAGCATTTGACGAAGCAATTCTAGTAATCTTGTCTATTGCCCATGCCAAACCTGGGCGCGGATTGAGGTTTCCGTCTCCCGACCCGACCCTGTCCCCCACCGAGTGCCCCGGGGGAATCCCCCGCTGGGGCGCCGAGCCAGAACCCAAGGATCCCGATGAACGTCAATCCCCAAGCCTTTCGTGACGCGGCCATGGCCCATGGGCTCTCGGAGCAGGAGCTGGACCCGGACCCCATCCGCCAGTTTCAGCGCTGGTTTGAGGAGGCCATCGCCCAAGAGATCCCGGAGCCCAACGCCATGACCCTGGCCACGGTGGATGCCGGGGGCCAACCCTATGCGCGCACCGTGCTCCTCAAGCTTTACGACGCGCAGGGCTTCGTCTTCTTCACCAACTACGAGAGCCGCAAGGCGCGGCAGATCGGCGGCAACCCGCGGGTGGCCCTGCTCTTCCCCTGGGTGGCCTTGGCCCGCCAGGTCCAGATCACGGGCACCGCGCGACGGATCTCCACCGCCGAGTCGCTGAAATACTTTCTTACCCGACCCCGGGGCAGCCAGATCGGGGCCTGGGCATCGCCCCAGAGCCAGGTGATCAGCTCCCGTTCGCTCCTGGATCAGAAGGTGGCCGAGATGCGCCGTCGATTCGGCGAGGGGCAGGTGCCCCTACCCGATTTCTGGGGGGGGTACCGGGTGGAGCCCGATGAGATCGAGCTGTGGCAGGGCCGAGAGAGCCGGCTCCACGACCGCTTCCGCTATCGGCGGGGAGCGGCAGGGGGCTGGGTAATCGAGCGATTGGCGCCCTGAGGAAGTAGCGAGTAGCGAGTGGCGAGTCGCGAGGGGTAACAACGGGGGGCGAGTGGGACTGGAGCGGCGTCGCCCGGCTGTGGCAAGAGCCGTTCCCCTCGGCCCTCGTTACTCGCCACTCGCCACTTGTTCTCAGGCCCTATGCCGCGCCGTCTCTGGCAGAACGATGTTCAGCTCCAGGACCTCGTGGCTGTCCCCCTGCTCATAGTTCACCGAGACCGCCTCGGGGTCGATTTCCACGTACTTGCCGATGACCTCCAGGATCTCCCGCTTGAGCTTCTGGAGGTAGGGCGGGCGGTGGCGCTCGGCGCGATCGTGGGCCACCAGGATCTGTAGCCGCTCCTTGGCCACGTTGGCCGTGCCCTTGGGCCGGCTGCGCAGGAACAAATCGAGTAGACCCATGGCTCAGCCTCCGAACAGGCGGCTGAAGAAGCCTTTCTTCTGCGCCTCGATGAAGCGGTGGGGAACGTCCTCCCCCAGATAGCGGGCCACCGCGTCCCCGTAGGCCTGGCCCGCGTCGGTCTCGCGATCCAGGATCACCGGCACGCCGGAGTTGGAGGCGTTGAGCACTGCCTTGGATTCCGGGATCACCCCCAGCAGGCTCAGCGACAGGATCTCCTGGACATCCTTGACGCTCAGCATCTCGCCGCTCTGCACCCGCAGCGGGTCGTAGCGGGTGAGCAGCAGGTATTCACGGATGGGTTCCGCATTGGTCTCGGCGCGCTTGGACTTGCTGGAGAGGATCCCGAGCATGCGGTCGGAGTCGCGCACCGAGGAGACCTCGGGATTGGTCACCACCACCGCGTCGTCGGCGTAGTACATGGCCATGGTGGCCCCGTGCTCGATCCCCGCGGGGGAGTCGCAGACGACATAGTCGAAGCTCTGGGAGAGCTCCTCCAGCACCCGCCCGACCCCCTCCTTGGTCAGGGCATCCTTGTCCCGGGTCTGGGAGGCGGGCAGCACATAGAGGTCGTCGCAGCGCTTGTCCCGGATCAGGGCCTGGTTGAGGTTTGCCTCCTGGTTGATCACGTTGACGAAGTCGTAGACCACTCGCCGCTCGCACCCCATGATGAGGTCGAGGTTGCGCAGACCCACGTCGAAGTCGACGACGGCGGTCCGGTGTCCCCGTTGGGCCAGGCCCATGGCCAGGGCGGCGGAGGTGGTGGTCTTGCCGACCCCGCCCTTGCCCGATGTGATCACGATGATTCTCGCCAAGTTTGGGTCCTCCTCAGGGGGCTCCAGGGGATAGTGGGGGCCGCCGCGGGGCTCTGTGCCCGCCCGTGGCCATTACAGTCGTTCGATGCGCAGGACCTTCTGGTCCAGATAAATCTGCACGGGCATTCCGCGCAGCTCGCTGGGGATGTTCTCGCTGATTCGATAATGGCCGGCTACCGAGACCAGCTCGGCTTGCAGGTCCTGACAGAAGATGCGCGCCTCCAGGTTCCCGTTCATACCCGCCAAGGCGCGGCCCCTGAGGGCCCCGTACACATGGATGTTCCCGTCGGCCATCAGCTCCGCCCCGGAGCTCACCGGCGCCACGACGGCGAGGTCGCCGCCTGAGGCGTAGATGCGTTGACCCGAGCGCACCGGGCGAGTCACCAGGGTTGATCCCTGGGGGGCGCGGCGCTGAGGCTCACGCGAGGGGGCGGGGGCAGGGGGCGCGGTCGCCACTGGCGGCTCGGGCTCGGATGCCCCGGGGGAGGGCTTGGTCGCCCGGGCAAAGGTGTCGCTCAGGATCGCCAGCTCCATGGCCTCCGCGGCCGCATTCTGAGACTTGGTCCCGCCGCGCACCCCGAAGGGGATCATGCCATAGCCTCGCAGCAGGCCTACCAGGAGCGGAAACTCCACCGCCCCCGCCTCAGGAGGAAAGGCGCTCAGGTCGATGACGACCGGGGTATTGCGGAAGAACTCGGGGGCCTGCTCCACCTTGGCCCCGAGCTGCTCCGCGACCGCCTCCATGTTTCCCCCCAGCAAGCGAATCACGGGCAGGGTGAAGCCAGCGGCCTTGAGCTCGAAGGCGGTCGGTAGGGCGCCCGCGGGGGATGATGGATTCAGGGGCATGGGTTGGATCGGGGCCTTAGGGCCCCCGGGGTCTCCTTCTAGTGCCGGCTGGCCCTCGGCCTGCCAGATGCTCCCTCCGACCGCCCGAGCTCGGCACCGCGGTCTGAGGGCGCCTGTTGTGTCGGTGGCTGATCCGGTCGAGGTGTCGATGCCCGAGCCGCCGAGCGCCGCCAATGCTAACCGCTGACCGCGCGTCGGCATAGTGCCGGCGTGGGGTCCGGGGGCGGCGCGGGGCTCAGCCCGGCGGCCACTGGAGGGGACGTCCTCCGAGCACGTGCAGGTGCAGGTGGAACACGGTCTGTCCCGCCGCCGCGTTGCAATTGACGACGGTGCGATAGCCGCGCTCGGCGATGCCGGCGTCCCGCGCCACCCGGGCGGCGGCCAGGAACAGCTTGCCGATCAGCTCCGCGTCCTCGGGACCAGCGTCGTTGAGCGTCGGGATGGGCTTGCGGGGGATGACGAGCAGATGGACCGGGGCCTGGGGGCTGAGGTCCCGGAATGCCACCAGGTCCTCATCCTCGTAGACCAGGTCTGCCGGGATCTCGCCCCGGGCGATCTTGCCAAAGATGGTGTCTGTCATGATTGAGTAGCGAGTAGCGAGTAGCGAGTTGCTGAGGTCCTGGCCCGATCAGGAGCTGTGCTTGCGAACATTGAACGCAGATCGGGTTGGCGGATAGGGGGTCGCTCCCGTCATCAGAGGGCCCGCCGTCCGGAGAAGGCCAGCGCGAGGGTGCCGCCGTCCACATGCTCCAGCTCCCCGCCCAGGGGTACGCCGTGGGCGATGCGGGTCACGGTGGTGCCTGTGCCTTGGGCGCATTGGGCAATGTAATCGGACGTGACGCTGCCCTCCACCGTGGGGCTGATGGCTAGGATGAGCTCCCGAACATTCCCCTCGCGCAGCCGTGCCTCCAGGAGGTTCAGGCCCAGCTCCTCGGGACCCACGCCGTCCAGCGGTGACAGCCGCCCGCCGAGCACGAAGTAGAGTCCCCGGTAATCGGTGGCCTGCTCCAGGGCGACGATCTCCGAGGGCTGCTCCACTACGCACAGGAGCCCTGGGTCGCGGTTCGGGTTGGAGCACAGGGGGCAGACCTCTCGCTCGGTGAGGGTGCGGCAGCGGGTGCAGCGGTGGATGCGCTCCATGGCCTCCCCGAGGGTGCGCGCCAGGCGCTTGCCCCCTTCGCGGTCCCGCTCCAGCAGATGGAAGGCAATGCGCTGGGCCGACTTGGGTCCCACCCCCGGAAGACACCGGAGGGCCTCGACGAGTTGGTTGAGCAGGGTGCGCTCGGCCATGGTCGTGGGTGCGGATACCGCGGCGTCGGTGGCTAGAAGGGGAGCTTGAAGCCGGGCGGCAGCGGCATGCCGGCGGTCAGGTCCGCCATGTTCTGCTGCATCCGCTCGGCCACCCGCTGGGCGGCCGCATTGAAGGCGGCGGCCACCAGATCCTCGAGCATCTCCCTGTCGTCGCCCATGAGCGACGGGTCGATCTCCACCCGCTTGACCTCGTGGCGGCCATTCATGGTCACGCGCACCATGCCCCCGCCGGACTCGCCGACCACCTCCTCCTGGGCCAGCCGCTCCTGGGTACGGGCCAGCTCCTCCTGCATCTTCTGAGCCTGCTTCAACAGGTTGCCGATTCCGCCTTTCATTTCGCTTTACCTTGGTGATTGGAATCCGATGCTCCGATCCGGGCAGGGGCCCAGAACGATCCTCAGTCGGTGGGCTGCACCGACCCGGGGACCCATTGGGCGTCGAGCTGCTCCTTCAGCCCCAGCACCACGGGGTCATGATCCATGGTCTCCTGGGCCCTGCGCTGGCGCTCCTCGCCCTCCCTGGCCCGACGCTGAGCCGGGGTCTCCTGCTGGGGATGGGCGACCTGGATCTCGAGCTGAACCGATCCGCCCAAGGCCCGCTCCAGTGCCTCACGCAGGCGCTGCTCGGTGCCGCGGGAGCGTAGCTGCTCCGCCGCTGGGTCCAGGGCCAGGGTCAGGTGTCGTTCGTTCCAGGCGAGGAGGGTACAGTTGCGGGCCAGTTGACTCGCGACCCCGCCAAGCTGCAGGCGCTCGACCAGCCGATGCCAATCGGCCGCGCTCGCCAGCCCGCGCGGGGTGGGATCGCCACCAGAGGCGGGTCCAGCGCCGCCCTTCGCGAAGCCCGGTGCCCCATCGACCAGCCGCGGCGGCGCGGATGCTTCGGCGGCCGCTCGGGGTGTCGACGCCGGGTTCTGGTCCAGGGCCCCGGTTGGCTGGCCCGGCGGGATGTCGTGCCCGGGCCGGGTCGACGGAGCGCCGGCGCTCGCGGTCTCTTGCCTCGGGCGCCCCCGATCGGCGGGTCGGAAGGCCAGGGCCCGCAGGAGCACCATCTCGAACCCCATCCGTGGGTCCGGGGCCAAGGGCAGGTCCTGCTGGCCGGTGAGCGCGATCTGGTAGTAGAGCTGCAGGTCCTCCGGCGCCAATCGCTGCGCCAGCGCGGTGATCCGCTCCCGGTCCGGATCATCGGCTGGAATCAGCCCGGGCACCTGCTGGAAGAGGGCGATGCGATGCAGCAGCCCGATCAGCTCCTTCAGCAGCTCACCGAAGTCCGGGGTCAGGCTGGCGATGCGCTCCACCTCGGCAAGCAGCCCCGGCGCGTCGCCCTCGGCCAAAGCGGCAATGAGCCCGAAGCTCAGGTCGCCGCTCAGGCTGCCCAGCATGGCCCGCACCTCGGCCTCCGTCACCCGCCCGCCGCCGAAGGCGATGGCCTGGTCCAAGAGGCTCAGGCCATCGCGCATGCTGCCGTCTGCGGCGCGGGCCAGGAGCCCGAGGGCGGCCGGCTCATGGTCCAAGCCCTCGATCTCCAGCACCTGGCTGAGCCGGTCTCGGATCTCCTCGGGCAGCAGCCGGCGCAGGTTGAGCTGCAGGCAGCGGGAGAGGACCGTCACCGGGACCTTCTGGGGGTCGGTGGTGGCGAGCAGGAACTTTACATGGGGGGGTGGCTCCTCCAGGGTCTTCAACAAGGCGTTGAAGCTGTGCCCGGAGAACATGTGGACCTCGTCGATGAGGTACACCTTGTAGCGGCCCCGGACGGGGGCATATGGCACGTTCTCGAGGAGCTCCCGCGTCTGATCCACCTTGGTGCGGGAGGCGGCGTCCACCTCCAGCAGATCCACGAAGCGCCCGCCGTCGATCTCCAGGCAGGCGCCGCACTGGCCGCAGGGCGTGGAGCTGACGCCCTGCTCGCAGTTGAGCGCCTTGGCGAGGATGCGCGCCAGGGTGGTCTTGCCGACCCCGCGAGTGCCGGTGAAGAGGTAGGCGTGATGGAGCTGATCGCGGTCCAGGGCATTGCCCAGGGCGCGCACCACGTGCTGCTGGCCCACCATATCGGCGAAGGCCCTTGGGCGCCATTTGCGGGCGAGCACCTGGTAGGTCATGCGCGGGTCATAGCACCGATCGGCTGCCTGGGAGTGCGCGGGCCTGTATCCGAGGGCGCGCCGATCCCCGCGGTGCCCGAAGAGGATGATGGGGGCGGCGGTCTGCGCCAGCCACACCCCGGCGCCCGCATCCACCGCTGCGGCTGCTCCCTTCCGGGCCTGACCGGGTTCACGGCTTCGCGTCGCGGGGGGACCGACGCCGACCACCATTGACGACGGGATCAGGTCTGAGCCCGCGGCGAGAGGTTAACAAACTCGATGCCAGCGACACAAACG
>JBLMWY010000389.1:0-19037 GCA_050257475.1 Bdellovibrio bacteriovorus | reverse complement strand
GCTCCGCAGCCCATGGAGTTTCGCGACGAGGCCGACCTGCTTGAGCAGCTCAGGCCTGGGGTGGACGGGTTGATCTTGGAGGACGGAGGCCGGCGTGGGACCTTCCTGCCGGCCGTGTGGGACAGTCTGACCGAGCCTCGTCTCTTTCTCGCCGAGCTCAAGCGCAAGGCGGGGTTGCCTGCGACCTATTGGAGCCCAACCCTCAAGGTCTCCCGCTATAACACCGAGACCTTCCGCTGCTGACGCGGCCACCCCCAATCACCAAGTGCTGCCGCGTCGCCCCCTCGGGCGCCGAGGCGCGGCAGAGTCCCCGCGCGAGGAACCTTAGCCCCCGTGAATGAGATTCCGCTCTCTGGTCTGGTCCTCCTCCTGATCCTGCTGCTCCTGCTCTCCGCCTTCTTCTCCGGGTCGGAGACGGCCCTGCTCACCATGAACCGCTACCGCCTGCGTCATAAGGCGGAGCAGGGGCACGGGGGGGCGCGCCGGGCTCGCGCCCTGTTGGAGCGCCCCGACCGACTGATCGGGCTCATCCTGCTCGGCAACAACTTCGTGAACATCTTGGCCTCCTCGGTGGCGACCATCATCGCCCTACGTCTCGGGGGGGAGGCGGCCATCGGCATCGCGGCCGGGGTCCTGACCCTGGTGGTGCTGATCTTCTCGGAGGTGACGCCTAAGACCCTGGCCACCCTGCACCCGGAGCGCCTGGCCTACCCTTCGGCCTACGTCTACGGGCCTCTGCTCAGGCTGCTCTACCCCGTGGTCTGGCTGGTGAACCTGTTCGCCAACGGCCTGCTGCGGCTGCTTGGGGTGAGGCCGGAGGGGGGGAGCGCCACCGCGCTCAGCCGCGAGGAGCTGCGCACCGTGGTCAGCGAGGCCGGGGCCATGATCCCGGAGCGCAGCCGCTCCATGCTCATCGGCATCCTGGACCTGGAGCGGGCCACCGTGGAGGACATCATGATCCCTCGCAACGAGGTGGAGGGGATCGACATCCAAGAGGACGAGTCCGAGATCATCCGGATCATCCGCACCACCGGCTACACCCGGTTGCCCCTGTTTGATGGCGGCATCGACAACGTGGTCGGCATCCTGCATGCGCGCGATGCCCTCCATGCCCTGCTCGACCGGGGGTTGGGCAAGGACTCCTTGCGTGCCATCGCCCAGGCACCCTATTTCGTGCCCGAGGGCACCCCACTGTACCAGCAGCTCCTGAACTTCCAGCGGGAGAAGCAGCGGATCGGCCTGGTGGTTGACGAGTACGGCGACTTCATGGGGCTCATCACGCTGGTGGACCTGTTGGAGGAGGTCGTCGGGGAGTTCGCGACCGACCCCTCCGACAGCATCTCCGAGATCCACCGCGGGGAGGACGGCAGCCTCACCATCGACTGCGGCATCGGGGTGCGGGACCTGAACCGCGCCCTGCGCTGGGACCTCCCCACCCGAGGGCCCAAGACACTCAATGGCCTCATCCTCGACTATCTGGAGACCATCCCGGAACCGGGGACCAGCCTTCGGCTCAACGGCCACCCCATGGAGATCATCCAGACCACCGAGAATTCGGTGAAGACGGTGCGCATCCAGGAGCGATCCAGCCGCAAAGGCCGGCGGCCGGACCTCGGGGCCCGGCTTGGCCCGCTTCCCTGACCCGTGATTGCCGATTCGTGCGTTGCTGCGCAGCCGCCGCGGGTGCGCCGGCGGATGCTGTGGGGTGTCGCCACCTTGGCGCCGAGGTCGAGCCCCGCGGACATGCTCAAGCTCACACTCTCCTTTAAGGGACGGCCCCTGAAGGTCCACCCCATCGCGGAGTCCCGTTTGATCGTTGGCCGGGATCCCGGTTGTGACCTGGTCATCGACAGTCTGGCGGTGGCCCCCAGACACCTGGCGCTCCAGATGGTCGACGGGCGTGTCGTGCTGGCGGCCCTAACCGCGACGCACCCGGTGCTGCATAACGGGGCACGGGTGGCGCATGCCCTCTTGGAGGAGGGGGACAGGGTCCTGGTCGGTAAGCACACGCTCACGCTCTCCAAGGGCATGGAGGAGGTGGCCCGGGCGCCGCAGGCCACCTTCAGGCCGCCTCGCATCGCGCCCCAGCCCTCTCCCTCTGGGGCTGGGATCGAGGCCTATCTTCAGATCCAGAGCGGTCGGCGGATCGGGGAAATCTTGACCCTCAACCGGGCGGTCAACCGGCTTCGCCGCATCGGCGGCATCGAGGTGATCGTCAGCCGCCGGAGCTGGGGCTACGCGCTCTCACGCCTGGGCGAGGCCAATCGGGTCTTGGTTGGGCGCGAGCCGGTCGTAGGGGACCGCGAGGTGCCGCTGACCCATGGGATCCCCATCGAAATCGACGGCGTGCGCTGCCAGTTCTTCCTCGCCCTGGAAACATCGGCGGCCTGAGCGGGGTGGGGAGGCTCCACCTCAGGCTCGGCGCCTACGCCTAGCGCTGATCAGGGACCCGAGTCCGTAGACGAGGGCCGCATAGAGCAGGGCCGACCAACCGAGGGTGGTGAGCAGGGGGCGCGCCAGGCCATAGCCGCGGTCCGAGTAGATCAGGGTCAGGGTAAAGAAGCTGGCCAGGGTCACCAAGGCCAGGTGGATGGACGGATTGGCGATCGGTCCCGACCAGCGGGCGGCGAGTCGGCCGCCGGCCCAGGCCGCGAGCACCCCCCCGAGCAGACCGAAGGCCACGTCCACCGGCCAGTGGACCCCCACGGCGACCCGGCTCAGTCCGGCGAATAGGGCGATCGTCACGAAGAGCGCCCGGATCTCCGGCCGCCGGGCGTAATAGACCAGCACCCCGAAGAAGAGCCCGGCGGTCACGCTGTGGCCAGAGGGGAAGCTCGACCGCCGCAGGGCCGGTCCGATCACGTTGATCTGGTCCAAAGTCAACACCGCCGGTGGCCGCGGCAGATCGAACAGGGGTTTGAGCCCCCGGCTGTAGGCCGTGGCCGCCAGCGCGCCCAGCACCAGGGCCCAAAAGATCCTCGGCCGGTGGCGGGCGATGAACAGGCTGAGCGCAAACGGGACCCGCTCGTCCCCCAGCGCCGTCAGCCATTGCCAAACCCAGGGCGGGTGACCGCTCGCCCAACCATTGAGGCGAGTGAAGCCTCCTTCGTAGCCGCAGGCGAGCAGAAGGGATAGCCCAGCCACCAGGCAGGACCAGGCCCAGAGGGCGAGCCAGGCGGAGCCCCCGGGTGGTTCCCGAGGGGTCAAGGCGGCGCCGGCGCCCAGGGCCTGGCTCAGGTCCTGGCGTAGATCGCCGAGAAGGGAGCTAGCCATCCCGGCGGCTCGCCGGGGTGGCGTCCCCTGCACCGGGACCCCCGGTGGGCCTAATCTCGTCTCCCACCCGCACCAGGGCCACGGGCCCACGCCGGTAGATCAGGTCCTGGCGCAGGTCCGGAAGCTCCCGGGCCAGCAACGGCAGCTTGTCCACCCGCAGGAACACCAGCTCCCCAGGACGGGGGATACGGTCTGGGGTGATGGCCTCCCGGTAGACGCTGAAGCTGGGCATTGAGGTTCGAAAGACCACGGTGGGCAGATCGAGCTGGCGCGCGAGCAGGGCCGCTTCCTTCACCGGCCCCTGCATGACCTCCATCACTCGCGGCACCAAGACTCCGTAGACCACCAGGGTCTGGAGGATGCCGACGAGGATCAGACGCTGCCACAGGGGCGGGCGTGACCAGAAGGCCAAGAGCAGCGCCCCGCTCAGGGCGGCAAGGGTCGCCGCGAGATAGGCCCCGTCCAGGACCATCCGAGCCTCCTGTAGCATGGCGATCTCGTGGGCCTTGTGGGTCTCCGATAGGGCCAGGTCCAGCGCCCAGGGCAGTGCCAGCAGGAATCCGAAGAAGAGGAGCGGCGGTATCCAAGCCAGCCAGCGCTCAATGAGGAGCGCCCGGTGGCGGGCCATGAGGATGAAGAGCGGCGTGGCGCCGTAGAGCAGATAGTGGGGCAGCTTGGTCCCGGAGAAGGAGAAGAACAGCAGCACCACGACGAACCAGAGCCATAGGAAACGGTCCAGCGGATCCGCCCAGGCGGCGCGGATTCCGGGGAGCAGACGCAGGAGCCAGCCGCTGAAGGGCAGCAGGATCACGGGCAGCAGCACCAGGTAGTAGCCGAAGAAGCCACGGTGTCCGTGCATGGCCTCCCCGAAGCGCCCGGCGTTGTGCTTGAGGAAGAAGCTCTGGAAGAACCCAGGTCCGTCGTCCAGATAGATGGCCAGATACCAGGGACCCGCCACCAGGATGAAGATCAGCCAGCCCAAGGGGGTGAACACCGCCTGCGCCCAGTGCCGGAGAGCGCCCTGGGACCAGAAGTACAGCAGGCTCACCACGAGCGGAAAGAACACCGCAACTGGACCCTTGGTGAGGAATCCCAGGCCCATCCAAAGGTAGGCGCGCAGGACAAAACGCCGGCCCTGGCCCGAAGGTGTCTCTCCGGCCCCTCCGGTGGCCAGGTAATAGCGATAGATCTCGAAGAAGGCCAGGGCGATGAAGAGATTGAGCAGGGCGTCCGCGACCGCCGCCTTGGCGATCAGCGAGACCTGCAGGGACAGGGCCATGGTGAGCCCCGCCACCGTGGCGGTGGGGGCATCGAGACGCTCCCGCACGAAGATCCACAGCACCAGGACCCATTGGGTGGCCGCCAGGGCGGAGGGCAGGCGCAAGGCCAGCTCGTTGAATCCGAACAGCTTGGCGGCCAGGGCCTGGAGCCAGTAGATGAGCACTGGCTTGTCGTAGCGGGGCTCTCCGTCCTTCTGGGGCGTGATGTAGTTGCCGCTCGCGATCATCTCCCGGGTGGCCTCGGTGAAGGCCCCCTCGTCGAGATCGTAGAGGGGCACGGCCCCGAGCTGCCAGAAGAAGGCCAGGGCCAGCGCCGCGGCGAGCAGCCAGGGCGATGCCGCCACCCGGTCCAGGGCACCGGCCAAGGTGTCCGAGAGCGCGCCCGCAGTCATCTTCACCCGGGTATCTTCCAGTCCGCGCCCTGGGGGTCGGACTCCCAGCGGATACGGTGGTGACCGTGCTCGCTGGAGGCGTAGAAGGTGCGGGTCAGCAGCTCCGCCAGCACCCCGGTGGTGAGGAACTGGATCGCGGCCACCAGGAACAAGATGGAGACAAGGAGCATGGGGCGCTGCCCGATGTGCTGCCCGAGGACGAACTTCACAAACAGCAGATCCGCCATCATGAGGCCACCGATGACCCCGAAGACGATGCCGATGGAGCCGAAGAAGTGCCCGGGTCGGGAGCCGAAGCGCAGGAAGAAGAAGGCGGCAAGAAGATCCAAAAGCACCCGGAAGGTGCGCGAGATGCCGTACTTGGAGGTGCCGAACTGACGCGCCTGATGGGCCACCTCGGTCTCGCCGATCCGCGCCGGATCGGTTACACCCGCGACCCAGACCGGGATGAAGCGGTGCATCTCACCCAGCAGGGTCAGCTCCCGGATCACCTCGGCGCGATAGATCTTGAGGCTGCACCCGTAGTCGTGAAGGGCGACCCCGGTGACCTTGCCGATCAGTTGGTTGGCGATCCGTGAGGGGATCTTGCGCATCAGAAGATCGTCCTGACGCCGGCGCCGCCAGCCCTGAAGCAGGTCCAGGTCCCGATCGAGCAGCTCGTCCACCATGCGCGGGATGTCCGCCGGATCGTTTTGGAGATCCCCGTCCAAGGTCGCGATGAGCTCACCCCGGGCGGCGTCGAACCCCGCCTGCATGGCGGCGGTCTGGCCGAAGTTGCGGCGCAGCCGGATCACGCGCACATGCTGGCCGTAGCGTTCCGCCACCTGGATCAGACGCGCGCCGGTGCCGTCGCGGCTTCCGTCGTCCACGCAGATTAGCTCCCAGCTCCCGGCATAGTCGGCGAGTCCCCGGTGGACCCGCGCCACCATGGGCTCCACGTTATCGATCTCGTTGTACATGGGGATCACCACCGAGAGCGGGGGCTTCGATGGCTGATCGCGGGGCTCTGGGCTCGTCATCGCAAGGGCTCCTTCACCACTGACGCCGGCAACCCGAGCACGGCCAAGGGAGGCGAGGAAGTGGGGTATTGGGCGCCGGCGGGGCATTCCTCGCCGTGGGCCAGTGACCTGGGGTGGTGCGCGGAGGGGGACTCGAACCCCCACGCCTTGCGGCACTGGAACCTAAATCCAGGGCGTCTACCAATTCCGCCATCCGCGCCTGGGGCGGGATTCTATAACGGATCGCCCCGGGCGGGAGGGCGCGGGAGCCCCAAATGAACAAGGCGCCGGGTGGCGCCTTGTGTCTTGGGAGGGTGCGGGGACGGCCTCAGGGCTTAACGGTGGTCAGGCCCACGCTCACCCAGTCCTGCATTCCGCCCCGGTACCACTTGAGCTTGTGCACCGGGTAGCCATAGCCCACCAGGGTCTTGATGTTGGCGGTGGACTGGGGACACCAGATGCCGTTGCAGAAGAGCACCAAGGTCTTGGCCTTGCTGAAATCCCACTTGCCGTCCTCGCCCTGGATGGCGCCAAACTCGTCGGCCAGGATGTGCTTGAAGCCCTCGGCCTCGGCGGGGGTCTCGAAGGTGCCGGCGGTGTCGATGTTGATCTTGTTCCAGGGGATGTTGACGGAGCCGGGGATGGTCCCACGCATCACCCAGTCGGGGGTGCGCGAATCCACGATCAACAGCTCCTGGTCACCCTGGGCCGCTCGCTGCAGGTAGTCGAGCATCTCCAGCTCGCCAATGGTATCGACGCCCGGCACCGCGACCATGGGCTGGACGCAGAAGGGCGGGCATCCCCGCTCGCTCTTCTGGAAGGCCTCCGGCAGATGGGCCTGGGGGTCATGACCGCGCTGAATGGTCACCGGCTGGCCGTTGTGCATGACTTGGACGGATTCGATCATGGGGGCGATCTTGTTGCCCTCGGCGAAGGTGACGGGGGCTGCGGCGAGGCCCGAAACGAGTCCGACGAGAAGGATGGCGATTGATTTCATGGTTCTTGACTCCTCAGAAACATAAGGCGGGTGTGCGGGGGCGGCCCCGCCGGCCGGGCGCTGACCCCTTGGTCCGGCGGGACTAGGCGCTTGCCTCGGCGAGGCTACGGCTTCATCTGCTTGAGCACATACTCCGGAAAATCGGCCCCTTTTTGGCTCAGGGCCTGCTCATATCCCAGCTCGCCCTGGCGTTTGGCCTTGTTTGCCTTCTTGATGGCCTCGTCGAACTCGCCCGACTTCAAAAGCTCCTCGGCCTCCTTGATCATCTTCTTGGTGTCGCGCCACTCGCCCTTGACGGAGGCGGCCTTCTTACGAGCGGCCTCCGCGGCGGCGATGGCCTCCTCGGCCTGCGCCTTTTTGGCGGAGTCAGCGGGTGCGGCGGCCCCCTCGCCCTTCCCTGCCGCGGTCTGGGAGAGCGCGAACTGGTCCTGCTTCATGGCCTTATTGACCAGCTCGACGGCCTTGGTGTACTGCCGCGACGGCAGCATCCCCTCCGCCTCTTTGATCAGGGCCGCGCTGTCGGTCGTATCGACACCCGCCGCGGCGGCCTTCTGCTGGAGTGTCTTGGCCTCGGCAATGGCGTTTTCGGCCTCGGAGCGATGGGTCGCCCAGGCGCTGGTGATCGGCAGGGCGGCCATTACGATCGCGGCCAGCGCCCAGGTTGCGAAACTGCGGGTCTTCATCTGTCGTGGTCTCCTCTCGTGCTCCACGCGGGCCGCGCCCTCGGGGCGCGGCCTCGGGCCTTGGTGACTGGTTTGGTGGATGGGATCCGGCGGCATGGGGCCGCCGTGCCTGTCGTTACTTGCGGGCGCCGGGGCCGTTGCGCTGCAACCCGTTATCCATGTAGGTCATGAAGTACTCGAGATTGCGGTACTCCTCACCCTGGGGCTCGAAGGCGGCGGCCCGGACCTGCTTGTTGCAGCCCTCGTAGCGGCGGTGCAGGGTACCGATCTCGCCCCACTTGGAGCGGTAGACGGGCCAATGGGTGGTGTGGCCGAAGGCGGGGCTCAGGATCTCGGTGCGCAGCGTTGTGCCGGAGTTACCCATGTGGCAATGGGCGCAGGAGAAGTTGAACTGGCCGCGGCGGGTGAAATAGAACTCCTTACCCTTCTTGAAGGCCTCGAGTGCCCGCGGATCGTCCTCGGGGATCTTCACGTCGATGACCTGACCCCGGGACTCGAAGGCGATGTAGGCATCGAGCTCCGCCATGGGCCCCTTGATGTACCCGTAGGGCTTCTCGCCGTTGGCCTCGCGGCACTCGTTGAGCGCGAGCGGCAGGGTAATGACCATGCCCCGCTCCTTGTCCCAGTAAGGGTACTTACCGGCCATGGCGGGCCCATCGGGGAAACAGTCGGCATAGGTCTTGCCGTTGGCGAAGGGGGTCTCCCAGAGGGTTTTGCCATTATCGATGGCCGCCTCGTAGGGGGGGAATTCCTCGATCGCCTCCCAGTTCTCCCGGCCGGCGGGGTCGATCGCATAGGCGCCGTTGACGAAGTCGTCGACTGGCACATTGGGGAAACGCTTCAGGAAGTAGCCCTTGTAGATCTCCCGATCCTCCTCGGGCGTCGTGCCGAAGGCGAGCGGGGCTGCGATGGCGCAGGCCAGGCCGACGACGGCCAGCGTGGCAGTGGTCTTCTTCATGGGGTTGATGCCTCTGGTGGTGATCTCTTATAGGGACCAGATGTACTCGACGACGTCCGCGAACTCCTGCTTGCTCAGGATCTCATGGCGTCCGAAGGGGGGCATGGCCGCCTCGGGGGCCTTGACGGTGGCGTCCCAGATCTGGATGGCCAGGGCCTCCTTGCTTGGATACCGGGTCTGCATGGCGACCAGCGCCGGCCCGATGGCCCCGGGGCTCTCACCGCCAGGGATCAGGTGGCAGGCGATGCAGTTTCCTTTGGCGCGATCCATGGCGATGGCCTTGCCGGCCTCGGCGTTGCCGCCGGTTAAGTCGATCTTGGGTGCGTCGGCCGCCCCAACGGTGGTGGCGATGGCCAGGGCGCCGAGGGCAAGGGCTAGGGTTCCGCACCGGTGAGGGCGAAGGGACTTCATCGTTGAAACCTCCTTTAGGGGGTGGTTGCTGTGGTTTGCAGAGGGCCGGAAACTTGCTTCCCGACCTGCTCGCTCGTTCTTCTCTCTCGCAGGGGGGGAGGCCCCATTCGGGCGCTGACTCCCCATGATGTCCGGCGACGGAGCGATGCCCGAGCGCCGGACCCGCACCCGCCGCGTGGCCCTGGCCCTAAGGTCCGGCCATGCTAGCACGCACACGCGCCGCGTTTCGACGTCCGCTGACCCACGGGACCCGGATAGCCGCGCGGGTCGCGCCGGTAGGGGGAGCTCATGTCGCGGGCTGGGGTGCCCCACCTACTCATCGCGGGAGCCTGCCGCTCATCCTTGCCCGCGGTTCCTAGGCGGAGCACCGATCAGCCCGAGGCGGGGCGATTGCTCCCCCCGCACACGACGCCAACCATACTGCGATAGCCAATGATTTCCAACAATTGAGAAAAGCGGGATAGGACCTTGGGGTTTTCCCCGAGACCAGATGGGGGATCGCCGTGATCTCATCCGAATCCTCGCACGGGCGGTCATGCCAGGGCCGGCCCGGCGATTCGGACTCCGGGGATCCTTCAAAGATCCCTGTGATCGACGGCCAACATCATGCGCATGAGCTCCGAGAGCGAGCGCGCCTCCATCTTCTCCATCACCTTGGCCCGGTGGGCCTCCACCGTGGACTGGCTGATCCCGAGGTCGAGCGAGATGACCTTGTTGCGCTTGCCGGCGATCACCTGGTCCAGGATCTCGCGCTCCCTTGGGGTGAGGCGCGCCAGCCGATCCTGAATGTCCGCCAGGCGCGAGGCCTGACCTCGGTTGCGGGCGTCCCGGTCGAAGGCGCGGTGGACGGCGTCCAGCAGGGCCTGATCGTTGAAGGGCTTCTCGATGAAGTCCACCGCTCCGGCCTTGACCGCCCGCACCGCCATCGGGACGTCGCCATGGCCCGTGATGATGACGATCGGCGGGTGGATGGGCTCCGCGGAGAGATGCTCCTGCAGGTCCAGGCCGCTCATGCCCTTCATGCGCACGTCCAGGACCAGGCAGCCGGGGCGACTCGCGTCGAACTGCTCCAGATACGCCTGGGCAGAGGCAAAGCTCTGGGCCTCGAGCCCGACCGATCGCATCAGGAGCCGGATGGCGTCTCGGACCTCCTGGTCGTCGTCGACGATAAAGACGGTGGGCTCAGCGGTCGTTTGGCTCATGGGGTGGCACCAGGGGCAGGTTGAAACGGAAGCAGGCCCCGGCCCCCGGCTCAGAGTCCACCAGCAGCTCCGACCCGTGGGTCTCGAGGATGCCGGCGCTGATGGAGAGTCCGAGCCCGAGACCCTGGGACTTGGTGGTGACGAAGGGCTGAAAGAGGCGTTCGCGGATCTCGGGCGGGAGGCCAGGCCCGGTGTCGATGACCGCGAGCTCGACCCGCGCGTCGCTCAGGGGCCGGGTCCTGAGGGTCAGGCGGCGCGGTCCCGGGGTGTCGGCCATGGCCTCGACGGCGTTGCGGGTCAGGTTGAGCAGCACCTGCTCGATCTGGATCTCTTGGGCGAGCACCCAAAGCGGCTCCTCGGGGCCCTCCACCACCAGACTCACCGCGGAGCGTCGGGCCTCGGGGCGCAGCAGCCCGAGCACCGTCTCGAAGATCCCCCGCAGGGGGGTGGGGCGGATATCGGGCGGCTCCTTGCGGACGAAGCGCCGGATCTGGCGGATCACCTGGCCCGCGCGCTCCGCCTGGGCGGCGATGCGCTCCATGACGTCGCTGCATTGCTCGGCGGCGCTCGGCCCGTCCTCCAGCAGGTGCATGCAGGCCCGGGCATTGGTGGCGATGGCGGTCAGCGGCTGGTTGAGCTCATGGGCTATCCCGGAGGCCATCTCACCCAGGGTGCTCAGACGCGCCACATGGGCCAGGTCCGCCTGGTGCTGGCGCACGCGCTCCTCCGCCTCCTTGCGCTCGGTGACGTCCCGGAAGACCACGACGGAGCCGACGGTGGTTCCACTCTCGTCGCGGATGGGGGTGGAGCTGTATTCCACCGGAAACGGGGTCCCGTCCTTGCGCCAGAAGACGTCGTCCTCCACGAAGCGCGGCTGGTTGTCGCGGAAGGTGGCGTAGACGGGGCATTCGTCGGCGAGGTGGGCGCGGCCGTCGCCATGGGTATGATGCAATATTTCATGCTGGTTGGCGCCGATCAGGTCTTGCGCCTTCCAGCCCGTCATCTCTACCAGGGGCCTGTTGACGAAGGTGGTGCGCCCCGCCAGGTCGACCCCGTAGATGCCCTCCGCCACGGAGTTCAGGATCAGCTCCTGCTGCTGCTCCAAGCGGGCCTTGGCCCGGGCAAGCCGCTTGTTGAGTCGGGTCACCAAGGCGGTGAGGAGCACCATGAGCACGAGGCTTAAGCCACCCGCGAGCAAGGCGAGCCAGTAGCGGGCGATCGCCTCCCTGAGCGTGAAGGCGGGCGGGTGGTCATAGGGAGGCAGGTGCAGCCGTCGCAGCAGGTCATGCACCGGCTGGTAATCCAGGGGGATGGTCCAGCCGGCATAGCCCCCGGAACGGGTCGCGGCGTGATCCACCGGCATCTCGAGCAGGGCGATGGCCACCCGCTGGGCCAGGACGGTGTTGGTGTGGCGCAGCTTGCTGAAGGGCCACTCGGGGAACAGGGGGGTGCTGCGCAGGAACGGAAACTCCGGGTCCTCTTGCGGGTTCAGGATGCGGTAGTCCGAGAGACGGATGGCCCCCTCGTCGTCCATCTGCTCCAGGATGTCGGTGCGCACGGTGCCGGCGTCATAGTCGCCGCGGCCCACCGCCAGCACCACGGCGTCGTGGGTGCCGGCGAAGTCGAGCCGCGCGAGGTCCCGGTCCGGATCCACCCCCTGCTCCAGCAGCTCTCCCCAGGCCATCTGAAAGCCGCCCAGGGAGTCCCGGTCCACCGCCAGGAGTGAGCGGCCCCGCAGGTCATCGATTCGGGTCAGCCCCGGGTGGTCCGCCCGGGTGAAGATGACCCCCCCAAAGACGTTGCTGCGCACCAAGCCCACCCGGTTGCGCATGGTGGCGATGCGGGAGACCCGGTGGCGCACCTCCAGGTTCACATAGATCCCAGGGTTGACGAGGACGAAATCCACCCGGGCGTCGCGCACCGCCGGGTCCACCTGGGCGAAGTCCAGGGGCACGACGCGGAAGCGGTGCCGCGGGAGGGCCGCGGTGAGATAGTCCGCCGTGGGCGTCCACATCCGCTCGGTGATGGCGTCTCCCCGGTGGCTGAGCACCCCAATGCGGATCTCGAGGCTGTCTGGCCCGGCATCCGACCCGGCGACGGGCAGCCACAGCAGGGCCAGCAGGGCCCAGCGCCTGGGCGCCCGACCCGCGGGGTGCGTCGGGGGTCCAGGGCGCCAGAGGGCTGGTCGCGGGGCGTGGGTTGAGGTGGTCATCTGGGCCGACGGCTGAAGATCGAGGGTCCCGCGGCCAGTCGCCCGCCCCCCGGGTAGGTAAAAACCTTAGAAGGCAGGGCCGTTTCCCGCAATAGCGAGGGGTTCCGAAGGGGGGCATACTTAGCGGCCACCACCGGGGCGACCTACGTTCGTCCATCATCCGAGAAGAAGCAGGAGGGTTTTGCCGATGTCCATCTCCCGTCGTGAATTCATGCGCCTCATGGGTCTGGCCGGAGCGGCCGGTATGTTGCCGAGCTCCATCTTCGCCGCCATGCGCCAGCCGAGCGACCTCTACGAGGTGCCCAAGTTTGGCAACCTGACCCTGCTGCATATCACCGACACCCACGCCCAGCTCAACCCCATCTGGTTCCGGGAGCCCAACGTCAACATCGGCATCGGGCCCGCCCTGGGTCAGGCCCCCCATGTGGTCGGGAACGCCTTCCTCAAGCACTTCGGGATCGAGCCGGGCGGCATTGAGGCCCACGCCTTCACCTTCCTCAACTTCGACGAGGCGGCCCAGAAGTTCGGCAGCGTCGGCGGCTTCGCCCACCTGAAGACCCTGGTGGATCGCATCCGCAGCGAGCGGGGCGACGGCAACAGCCTGCTCCTGGACGGCGGCGACACCTGGCAGGGCTCTGGCACCGCCTACTGGACCCGGGGCCAGGACATGGTGGGGGCCTGTAACCTGCTCGGCGTCGACGTGATGACCGGTCACTGGGAGTTCACCTACCTGGACGAGGAGGTGATCAAGAACATCGGGGCCTTCAAGGGGGACTTCGTGGCCCAGAACGTGAAGGTCCGGGAGGAGGCCCTGTTCGACTACCGGTTCGCGGACTTCCCCGGCTTCAACGAGGACTCGGGCCTGGCCTTCAAGCCCTACGTCGTCAAGGAGGTGGGGGGCGTCAAGGTGGCCGTGATCGGCCAGGCCTTCCCCTACACCCCTATCGCCAATCCCCAGCGTTTCATCCCCGACTGGACCTTCGGCATCGAGGACGGGCGCATGCAGGAGATCGTCGATCAGGCGCGGGAGCAGGAGAAGCCGGACCTGGTGGTGGTCATCTCCCACAACGGCATGGACGTGGACCTCAAGATGGCCTCCCGGGTCACCGGGATCGACGTCATCTTCGGCGGCCACACCCACGACGGCATGCCGGCCCCCAGCATCGTGGAGAACGCGAGCGGCAAGACCCTGGTCACCAACGCCGGCTCCAACGGCAAGTTCCTGGGCGTCATGGACCTGGACGTGAAGGACGGGAAGCTCCGCGACTTCCGCTACCGCCTGTTGCCGGTGTTCTCCAACCTGCTCGCGCCCAACGCCGAGATGGTGAAGTACATCAACGAGGTGCGCGCCCCCTATCTGGACCAGCTCACCGAGAAGCTGGCGGTGGCCGAGCAGACCCTGTTCCGCCGCGGCAATTTCAACGGCACCTTCGACCAGGTGATCTGCGATGCCCTGATTAAGGTGAACGACGCCCAGATCAGCCTGTCGCCGGGTTTCCGCTGGGGTACCACCGTCCTGCCTGGTCAGGCCATCACCATGGACAACGTGATGGACCAGACCTGCATCACCTACCCGGAGACCTATCGGCGCGAGATGACCGGGGCTGAGATCAAGACCATCCTGGAGGACGTCTGCGACAACCTGTTCAACCCCGACCCCTACATCCAGCAGGGTGGGGACATGGTGCGGGTCGGGGGGCTCGACTATGTCTGCGATCCCCTGGAGAGCATCGGCAACCGCATCACCGACATGCAGCTCAACAACGGGACCAAGATCGAGGCGGACAAGACCTATGTGGTCGCCGGCTGGGCCACCGTCGGGAGCCAGGCTCCCGGCGAGCCCATCTGGGACACGGTGGCCAAGTACCTGCGGGATGTGAAGACCGTGAAGATCGAGCGCCTCAACACCCCCAAGCTCAAGGGTGTCGCCGGTAATCCCGGCCTGGCGGACTACCCCCACTTGGTGTGAGGACCAAGGGGTCGACCCGCGCTGGACAGGGCGCGGGTCGGCTCTGAGATTGTGAATAAACTGCTGCGCGCCCCGATTACGGCAGCGCTTGTCCGCTGGCTCATCGGCTATCCAGCTTGACATGCCCCGTTGCGCGGTGCGCGTCCTGGTGTACTCCATGGCATCAGGGGGCTGCTCGCGACCGTCTCCTCACAACCCTTCAGGCGTGCAGGCGCATCGGTTGCGCCCGCCCGTAGATCAGCGAGCGCCAGATCCATTCCAGGGGGCCGTACCGGAAGTGCCTGAGCCACAGCACACTCAGCCCCATCTGAGCGAGCGCCACGACCAGCCAGAGGATGAGGAGCTGCCACCGTTCTAGCCTCCCGAATAGCCCGAGCCCGAATCCGTAGAAGATCAGGATCGCGATCAGGGTCTGACTGATGTAGTGGGTGAGGGCCAGGCGACCCGTCGCCGCCAGGGGCCGCGTCAGCCAGGGAGCCCGGCCCCAGTGGCACAGGAGCCCGATAAGCCCCACGTGGCCCAGGGTGACCGGGAGGCGCCCGAGATCGAGGCTCCCTTCCTCCAGCCTCACCAGGGTCAAGGGGTCGAAGCCCAGGACGTAGACCCGGTAGAGGTCGATGCCTCGCAACCAGCCGCCGAGGCCGAGTCCCACCAGTGCCAGGGTCAGGTAGAGGCCCCAGGAGGCGCGGCCAGACAGCAGCCCCCAGCGGTAGAATGCCATGCCGATCAGCATCATCCCGCCGATCTCGAAGAAGTGGCGCCGGTAAAAGAGCGTGGACTGCTGGGCCATGACCTCCTGGACCTGGGCGACGAAGATCTGCAGATAGCCCGATCGGTAGAGGGCCAGGTCCTCCTCCATCTGCAGCTTCAGCCAGGCAAGGAAGCGGCCGCTCTCCTCCGGTGAGGCGCTGCCCATCGCCTGGCCCTCCGGCCCAGCCAGCAGGCCCGACCAGTCGATCTCCAGGTCCGATAGGGCGTGCAGGAGCACTCCGGCGAGGAGCAGGGCCCAGGCGGGCGCGCGCCTCAGGGGGAACAGGAAGAGGCCGATGAGCCCATAGGCATAGAGGACGTCGTGGGGCCACAGCAGCAGGTAGGCATGGATAAGGCCGAACAGCATCAGGATCAGGTTGCGGCGGTAGAAACGGTCGACGAGCGCCACCCCGTCGCGCTCTAGCCTGGCTTGGTCCAGGTAGATCAGGGCGCTGGCACCGAACAGCATGGAGAAGAGCCCACGCATGGCCCCCTCCATGAACACCTCGGTGGAGGCCCAGATGGCGAGGTTCAGGGTGCTGGGCGTGCCGAGCAGGGTCGGCAAGGCGTTGGCCCCAAAGGGCATGCCGAAGGCCCCGACCCCAATCCAGAAGACGCCGAGGACGGCGAAGCCCCGCAGGACATCGATCTGGGCGATGCGGCCGGTGTCGGGCGTGCTCATGGGCGCGTTTCGGTTCTCGCTGGGGGTTTGCCGGGGCCCGTGGTGCCAGTCCCCCGACGCGGCGGTTGGGGCATGGACCTCGCGGCTCCCGGGTCCCCGGTGGGAGCCAGGCGCGAGGTTACCGAAAGTCGCGCCCGCCGCGCACCCGTTGTCCCGCGGGCTCGGGGACACGCCCGGGTTAAGTGCGCTAATCTGCGGCGCGATCGCCAGGCTCCCACTGAGGTCCTTGAACGTGCTGCTGCAACCCGTGATCCTGTCCGGCGGCTCCGGAACTCGCCTCTGGCCCCTTTCCAGAGAGGCCTATCCCAAGCAGTTTCTGCCACTCACCAGCGAGCACACCATGCTCCAGGAGACGGTGCGGCGGCTCGATGGCCTGGACGAGGAGCATCCTCGGCGGGCCATCGGGCTGGTGCCACCCCTGGTCGTCTGCAACGAGGCCCACCGCTTCCTGGTCGCGGAGCAGTTTCGGGTCATGGGCCGGCAATGCGCCGCGATCATCCTCGAGCCCAAGGGCCGCAACACCGCCCCCGCCCTCACCCTGGCCGCTATGGCGGCGACGGAGGGCGGCACGGACCCGGTGCTGCTGGTGATGCCGGCGGACCACACTATCCGCAACGAGCCCGCCTTCCGGGACGCAGTCGCCGATGGCTTCACCCTGGCGCAGCAGGGTGCGGTGGTCACCTTCGGGGTAGTCCCGAGCAAGCCCGAGGTCGGCTATGGCTACATCCGCCAAGGTCGGCCCTTCGAGGCCGACGGGCTCGAGGGCCGCGCCTATCGGCTCGACCGTTTCGTGGAGAAACCGGACCTCGAGACGGCCCAGAACTATCTGGCCTCGGGCGACTATCTCTGGAACAGCGGCATCTTCGTCCTCAAGGCCTCCCTGTGGCTCGACCTGATCGCCCGTTTCCGCTCCGACATCGCCGAGGCCAGCGCCCGGGCCTATCAGGGCGGCAGCCACGACGGTCACTTCATGAAGCTCGATGGGGATGCCTTCGGCTCATGCCCCAGCGACTCGATCGACTACGCGGTGATGGAGCACCTGGCCGCCCAGCTCGGCGCGGATCTGCCGCCGGTGGTGGTGATCCCGCTGGACGTGGGCTGGTCTGATGTCGGGGCCTGGTCGGCCCTCTGGGAGGTGCGCGCCCAGGACGCCTCGGGCAATGTTCTGGACGGGGATGCCTTCGTCCACGACGCCCACAACAACCTGCTGATCGCCCACCATCGAATGGTGGCGGCGGTAGGGGTGGAGGGCTTGATCGTGGTGGAGACCCCGGACGCCGTCCTGGTGGCCAAGAAGGACCGGGCCCAGGACGTCAAGGCCGTCACCCAGTTTCTGCAGCGGGAGGAGCGCCACGAGCTGCGCCACCACCAGCGGGTTCACCGTCCCTGGGGGACCTTCGAGTCCATCGGTCACGGCGGGCGCTACCAGGTCAAGCGACTGGTGGTGAAACCCGGCGAGGCCCTGTCGCTGCAGATGCACCATCATCGGGCGGAGCATTGGGTGGTGGTCTCGGGCACCGCCCGGGTGACCTGTGACGACCGCGTCTATCTCCTCACCGAGAACCAGTCCACCTATCTGCCCGTGGGGGCCAAGCATCGGTTGGAGAACCCGGGGACCATCCCGTTGGAGATTATCGAGGTCCAGTCGGGGAGCTACCTGGGGGAGGACGACATCGTGCGTTTCGATGATGTCTACAACCGAGGGGCCAGGGAGTCCTGTTGAGGCGGCCGCCCGTCCGAGTGTCCAAGAGCTGGTCCTCTACCTGGATGCTCCTGTAGCATCGCCTGTTTTTCTCTGCGGGGTCCTCGCCATGGGCTTCAAATGCGGCATCGTCGGCCTGCCCAACGTGGGCAAGTCCACTCTCTTCAACGCGCTCACCAAGGCCGCAATCGCGGCCGAAAACTACCCCTTCTGCACCATCGATCCCAATGTCGGGGTGGTGCCCCTCCCGGATGCGCGCCTCGACGTGATCGCCGCCATCGTCAAGCCCCAGGCCATCATCCCCACCACCATGCAGTTCGTGGACATCGCGGGGCTTGTGGCCGGGGCCTCCAAGGGCGAGGGGTTGGGCAACAAGTTCCTGGCCAACATCCGGGAGACCGACGCCATCGCCCATGTGGTGCGCTGCTTCGAGAACGATGACGTGGTCCATGTCTCGGGTGCCGTGGACCCGGTGCGAGACATCGAGGTGATCGACACTGAGCTGGCACTGGCGGATCTGGAGACCGTCGAGAAGGCCCTGGACCGGGCGGGACGGGCCGCCAAGGCCGGGGACAAGAAGGCCCTGGCTAGGAAGGAGCTCCTGGAGCGGGTGCGCGAGCAGCTCGATCAGGCACGGCCCGTGCGGGCCCTGGGGCTGGACGCCGACGAGCGCGCCGAGATCCGCGACCTGTTCCTGCTCACCGCCAAGCCCACCACGTACATCGCCAACGTGGCCGAGGAGGGCTTCGCCAACAATCCCATGTTGGACGCCGTGCACGCCCGAGCCGAGGCCGAGGGGGCCGCTGTGGTTCCGGTGTGCGCCGCCATCGAGGCGGAGATCGTGGAGCTGGAGGACGCGGAGCGCGACGAGTTCCTGCATGACCTGGGGCTCGAGGAGCCGGGCCTGAACCGGGTGGTGCGGGCCGGCTACCGGCTCTTGGGGTTGGAGACCTACTTCACCGCCGGACCCAAGGAGGTGCGGGCCTGGACCATCCCGGCCGGCGCCCGGGCACCCCAGGCGGCCGGCGTCATCCACTCGGACTTCGAGCGGGGCTTCATCCGTGCCGAGGTGATCGGCTATGAGGACTTCGTCGCCTGCAAGGGGGAGCAGGGGGCCAAGGAGGCGGGGAAGCTCCGCTCCGAGGGCAAGGACTACGTGGTTCGGGACGGGGACGTGATCCACTTCCGGTTCAACGTCTGAGCCTCGGCTGCGTTCCCGGGTCCCGCCCGTCGATTGACGCTCAGGGGGCGCCTGTTTATCATCCTGGCCCTTCGCCGGCTACGTAGCTCAGCTGGTTAGAGCACCGCACTCATAATGCGGGAGTCGGTGGTTCAAATCCACCCGTAGCCACCAGAAAAACAAAGGAGAACAGCCGCCTAGAGCGGCTTTTCTTTTTCTCGGAGGGGGAGCCGGTGGCGTGGCCGGCAACGCGCTGGCCCGACGGTCTCGGTCGAGCCTCCCGGAGCCCCGGGCCGGCCCTGGTGTACAATCCACCGGCGGTTTTTGCCCAGACAACGGACCCGACCC
>JBLMWY010000388.1:0-5389 GCA_050257475.1 Bdellovibrio bacteriovorus | reverse complement strand
GATCACGATCACGATCACGATCACGATCACCAGACCACGGGCGCCGGCGACCAGGCCCAGACCCATGCCGCGGAGGGCCACGCCGACCTGGTGGCCGAGTACCGCTTCCGCTGCGCCCGCCCCGCGGAGCTCACGGAGCTTCGAGTCACCCTGTTTGAGCGCTTCCCCGCCATCGAGCGCCTCCAGGTCCAGGTGGCCACCGATCGTGGTCAGGGCAGGGCGGAGCTGACGCCTTCCAGCCCGGTCGTGAAGCCCTGAGCACCGAGGGGCGAGCGGTGCCGTCAGCTCAGTCCAGGTCCCGTGAGCCAGTCACTCCACCCGCTGGCGAGGCCAGCATGGCGGTGCGGCTTCAGGGGCTGCGGTTTCGCTGGGACGCGCAGTCGCCCGCGGTGCTAGCCCTCGACTCCCTCACCATCGCCCAGGGCGAGCGGGTGTTCGTGGAGGGACCGAGCGGCAGCGGCAAGAGCACGCTGCTCGCCCTGCTGGCCGGGGTGGCCGTGCCGGAGGCGGGTGAGCTGGAGGTGCTGGGAGAGCGGCTGGATCGGCTCTCGGGGGTCCAGCGGGACCATTTCCGGGCCCACCGCATCGGCTATGTGTTCCAGCAGTTCAATCTGATCCCCTACCTCTCGATGGTCGAGAACGTGGCGCTGCCCTGTCGCTTCTCGCCCCGGCGCCGGGCCGCGGCCCTGCGCCGCTCCCCGACCCTGGAGCAGGAGGCCCTGCGGCTCCTCGCCCATCTGGATCTGGGTGACCCTGGGCTGAGGGCGCGCCCCGTCACCGCGCTCAGCGTCGGGCAACAGCAGCGGGTGGCGGTGGCCCGGGCCCTGATGGGCGCACCGGGCCTGGTGATCGCCGACGAGCCCACCTCCGCCCTGGATGCGGATCGGCGTGAGTCCTTTCTGCGGCTGCTCTTCGAGGAGTGCCGCGAGTCGCAGGCCACCCTGGTCTTCGTGAGCCATGACGCCGCGCTGGAGGGGCTCTTCGACCGCACCATCCGCCTCGGCGAGGTCAACCGGGCGGCCGTTGGGGGCGGGGCGGCGGGCTAGGGCGGTGGCGATCCTTGGCCTGGCCTGGAAGAGTCTGCGCAACCGTCGCTTCACGGCGGCGCTCACGGTGGCGTCCATCGCGCTCAGCGTCGCCTTGCTGGTTGGGGTCGAGCGGATCCGCCACCAGGCCAAGGCGAGCTTCACCAACACCATCGCCGGGACCGACCTGATCGTGGGGGCCCGCAGCGGCCCCCTCCAGCTCCTGCTCTACACGGTGTTCCGCATCGGCAACCCCACCAACAACATGACGTGGGAGAGCTGGGAGGCGATCGCCGTGAATCCCAAGGTCGCCTGGGCCATCCCCCTGTCACTGGGCGATTCTCACCGAGGCTACCGGGTGCTCGGCACCACCCTCGATTACTTCGCGCACCTCCGGTTTGCCCGGGATCGGGGGTTAGTTTTCGCCGAGGGGCAGCCCTTCAGGGACCTCTACGACACGGTCCTGGGCGCCGAGGTGGCGGAGTCCTTGGGCTATGGCCTCGGGGACTCGATCGTCATCGCCCACGGGGCCGGCGACGTGAGCTTCGCCCGGCATGCCGACAAGCCCTTCCGGGTGACGGGAATCCTGGCGCGCACCGGCACCCCGGTAGACCGCACCGTCCATGTGAGCCTGGAGGCGATCGAGGCCATCCACGTCGATTGGGCGGGTGGCGCGGTGGTCCCCGGTCAGTCGGTCACCGCCGAGCAGGCCCGTGCCCTGGATCTGACCCCCAAGGCTATCACCGCCGGTCTGCTGGGGCTCAAGTCACGCGTTGCCACCTTCCAGGTCCAGCGCTTCGTCAACGACTACCCGCGGGAGCCCTTGCTCGCCATCCTGCCGGCGGTGGCCCTGGGTGAGCTTTGGGACCTGGTGGGGGTGGCGGAGGGCGCCTTGCTGCTGGTCTCGGGTTGCGTGGTGGTGGTGGGCCTGTTCGGCATGCTCGCGGCACTCCTGACCAGCCTCAACGAGCGCCGGCGCGAGATGGCCATCCTGCGCTCCGTGGGCGCCCGCCCGCTGCATGTTTTCGCCCTGATCATGGGTGAGGCCTTTGTGCTGACGCTGATCGGCGTCATCCTCGGCCTGATGCTGCTCTATTCGGTGCTGGCCGGGGTCCAGCCCCTGATTGAGTCCCGATTCGGGCTCTTCTTCCCCCTAGGCCTGCCCTCCGCCTCCGAGCTGCGACTGCTCGCGGCGGTGGTCCTGGCGGGCGCGGTCGTGGGCAGCGTCCCGGCGTACCGGGCCTACCGCCTGTCCCTGGTGGACGGGCTGAGCATCCGCGTCTGAACCCGATTCCTGAAGACAGGTGAGGCTTCCACTTCCGGCCTCCCTCGAGCGGGGCCAATCGCAGCAAGGGTGCAGAACATGAAGCTTTCGGTTCGGCTGAAAGACTATCGGGTCAAGCCCGGCGCCAAGGTGGATCTGCCCGACTGGCCGACGGAGATCGAGCCGCTCTACGAGTCGAAGGCGCACTACGAGGAGCTCCTCGAGGAGTCCCGCGGCGAGCTCGACACCCTGCAGAACCTGCTCTATGCCCACAACCGCTATGCGCTCCCGCTCAACTTTCAGGGCATGGATAGCGCCGGCAAGGGCGGTGCGATCAAGCATGTGATGTCCGGGGTCAATCCCCAGGGATGCCAGGTCTTCAGCTTCGCGTAGCCGAGCGCCGAAGAGCTGGACCACGGCTTTCTGTGGCGCACCAACCGCAGCCTGCCAGAGGGCGGGCGCATCGGCATCTTCGACCGCTCCTACTACGAGGAGGTGCTGGTGGCGCGGGTGGTCCCCGGCGTCCTGGAGCGCCAGCGCCTGCCCGCCGAGCTGGCCGACCGGGAGCGCATCTGGACCGAGCGCTTCGCCGATCTCGTCAACCTGGAGGCGTACCTGCACCGCAACCGCACCCGGGTGGTCAAGTTCTTCCTGCACATCTCCAAGGACGAGCAGCGCCAGCGTCTGCTCGCCCGCATCGACCAGCCGCACAAGAACTGGAAGATCACCCGCGCCGATATCGAGTCGCGGGGGCTGTGGGACGACTACCAGAAGGCCTACGCCGCATGCTTGGGCGCGACCAGCAGCGAGCACGCGCCCTGAACAGTCATCCCGGCCGACGACAAGCGCAGCGCCCGGCTGCTCGTCGCCCAGGCCGTGGTCGAGGCGCTTCAGGGGGCTAAGATGGAGTTCCCCTAGGCGAGCGAGGACCACTGCATGGGGCTCGCCGAGCTGCGCCAAGTGCTGGAGGCCGAGGTCAACGGCTGACCTCCGCGGATGGGCTGGTGCAGCCGCGATCGAGCGAAGGGTCGTTGCCGGCTCCCGTCTCAAGGCCCGAGACACGAACAGATCAAATCCATCGCGTCGCCGAGTCGCCCCCGCCGTGTTTTGGTGGCCGCTCTCGCCGCCATTGCCCGGCCGGATCGTGCGCCCTGGGCGGTCAAGCTCGGACGCGCGGCAGAACGCCAACGCCCAGGGGGAATGACCTGACGGCCATTCCCCGCGTGGGACAGCGAGCCAGGCGACCGCGGACGGCCCCTGGGAGTCACCTCACTTCGTCTTGGTGATCGCCCAGGTGGCGTCGCCGTCGGCGGCGGCGGAGTGCTGGACGTTGACGAACAGCGTCTGGGGATCCTGACCGAAGTAGATGCCGGTGCCCTCGGCGTCCGGGTCGGACAGGGAGCCGAACAGCCAGGTCGCGTCGGCCGCGCCGTCCTTGTCCAGGTCCTTGCCGGCGAACCAGATGTCGGATGGCACGTTGTCTTCAACGATTACCAGCTTCCCGTCCGGCGACTGCGCCAGGTTGTCCGGGTTGTCGAAGCCGGTTTGGAAGCCCTCGTCGCCAGGCCGGCCGATCTCGACCGGGGCATTGACCCCTGGCTTGACGAAGTCCGTGACCATCAGCGAATTGAGATTCACCGCGAGGACCCGGCCGTCGTAGTTCTCGGCGCCAAGCGCGTTGCGGGTACCCTCGGTGATGGCCACATACAGGGTGTCACCGATGATCTCCAGGTCCTCCGGACGCTGGTAGCTGGTGCCGCCGATGGCGCTGCCGGAGGCGCGGGCGGTCAGTGGGTCGATGGGGCCCGCCCACTCTGCCTGGCCGACGCCTTCGAGGTCCGCGTTGTCCAGGACCTTAAGGACATACAGCTTGCCGCTGGACAGGTCGCCACGGCGGTCGGGGACGAACCTGTAGACCCCACCGCCGCAGGGCGTGCTGTCGCAGCCCGTCGAATCCGTGAGGCCGCGCTGCTCGTCGACCACGTAGACGGCGCCGTCGGGGCCGATGTCGATGCCCTCGTGGGCGAGACGGCCCAAGGCTGGCCGGTCGTAGACGGTGCCCGACATGGGGTTGTTTTTGTCGAGCACGATCTCGAACAGGCGCCCGTCGTCGACCTCCTCGGCGAACAGCACGGTGCCCCAAGGGGTCCAGCGGATGCCATCGAGGGCATCGTAGCTGGGGTCCTGGGCCAGGATCTTGGCCTCGCCCCTCTTAAGATCCACCACCGACACCGTGCCGCCCTCGGGCAGGCTGGCGGGTAGCCGTAGCTCGTGGGTCCGGTAGAGGTAGCGGCCGGCGTGGCGCCCGGTCTCGTTGACGGTGTTCATGTCGTTCCAGTCGTCACGCCCGCCGTCGTAGATGTTGAGGTCGGTCTCGTCGGAGACGACGGACTGCGTAAACCCTTCTGGAATCATCCAGGGGGCCGTCGGATCCCAGTCGTTGCTGTTGGCGGACTCCGCGATGGGCGCGAACCCGAAGGGACCGGTGCGGCTGTCCGCGGCGTGGGCGTTGGTGGCCACCGCCAGGGCGGCGGCGACAGCGCAGGCGATCAGCTTCTTGTGTGCCATATCGATCAAATCTCCAAATCCAGATGATGCAGTTCATGGGCCCCCGCGAGTGCGCGGCACCGCTGGGGACTCGACCAGTTGTGAGAGCGCGCATCATCGTGGCCAGGTGTTACGTCCTGTTGATCGGGGGATGACATCTTGGCGTCAGGGCGATGACCAGAGGGTGACGGCCAAAAGAGAGCCGCCGTCACGCCAGTGTCCCCTGATCGCCCCAACCGGCGCGGATCAACCACCGGACGCCGGTCGACTTGCCCGTTCGAGCGGTTCTGCGCGACGTGCCCACCCCGTCGGACGGGCCCGTGACCGCAGCGCCGCGTGCCCCAGGGGCCCCAGTGGCCGCTAACAGGGCGCCGCCAATGCCGCTGGGTTTCCGCACTCAACCCGGCCTACGACTCGTTCGCGCGGTGGAGGGGGGTCGGAGAGAGAAATACGGTGATTCGCGCTGGAGGCTCAGCTACGGGGTCTGGCTCGGGCACGGGGCGCCGGGGCACGCCGTGAATTTCTCCCTGTAGGCTCCACGGCGCCACGCGTG
>JBLMWY010000387.1:0-8302 GCA_050257475.1 Bdellovibrio bacteriovorus | reverse complement strand
TGGGGGCCTCGGGGGTCCCGGCCTTCTGCACCGCGAGGCTCGCCAACTGCTCGTAGAGCTGGAAGCGGGTCTCCACGTGGCGCTGGGCCTGGCGCAGGAAGCGCTCGGCGGCGTCGGGATGGGTGCGGTTGAGCACGTTGAAGCGGGTCTCGGTGCTGATGAAGTCCCGGTAGGGGATGCTCGGCGCCTTGCTGTCGACATGCAGTGGATTCTCGCCCTTGGCGGTGCGCCGGGGGTCGTAGCGGTACAGGGCCCAGTGGCCGGAGCTGACCGCGAGGTCCTGCTGGCGCAGGTTGTTCGACAGATCCACCCCGTGGGCGATGCAGGGAGAGTAGCAGATGAGCACCGAGGGCCCGGGATAGCTCTCGGCCTCGAGGAAGGCCCGGACCGTCTGGACGTCCTTGGCTCCGAAGGCCACGGATGCCACGTAGACGTTCTCGTAGGCCATGGCCATCATCCCGAGGTCCTTTTTGAAGGTGGGCTTGCCCCCGGCGGAGAACTTGGCCACGGCCCCCAGGGGGGTGGACTTGGAGGTCTGGCCTCCGGTGTTGGAGTAGACCTCGGTGTCCAGCACCAGCAGGTTCACATCGCGCCCGGAGGCGAGTACATGGTCCACGCCGCCATAGCCGATGTCGTAGGCCCAGCCGTCACCGCCGATGATCCAGACGCTGCGCTTGACCAGTTGATCGCAGAGCCCCTCCAGGGTGCGGGCCTCCGGTAGGTCCAGCTCGGCAAGCCGGGCCCTGAGCGCCGCCACCCGCTCCCGCTGCTCATGGATACCCGCCTCGTCGGACTGATCGGCCGTCAGCAGCCCCTCCGCCAGCTCGCCGCCGATGCGCTCGGCCAGGCGCTTCACCAGCTCCTGGGCCTGGGATGCCTGCTTATCCACGGCGAGGCGCAGACCCAGCCCGAACTCCGCGTTGTCCTCGAACAGCGAATTGTTCCAGGCGGGTCCCCGCCCCTCGGGGTTCTTAGTGTACGGGGTAGTGGGGAGGTTGCCGCCGTAGATGGAGGAGCAGCCCGTGGCATTGGCGACCAGCATGCGGTCGCCGAAGAGCTGGGTGGCGAGCTTGATGTAGGGGGTCTCGCCACAGCCCACGCAGGCCCCGGAGAACTCGAACAGGGGCTGGAGCATCATGGCGTGCTTGATCTTGGTCCCGTCGAGACTTCGGCGGTCGTACTCCGGAAGCGTCAGGAAGAAGTCCCAGTTCGCCTGCTCGATGCCATGGCGCTCCGTGGCCTCCACCATGTTGAGCGCCTTGCGGTTGGGGTCCTTGCGGTCGCGGATGGGGCAGACCTCCACGCACAGGCCGCAGCCGGTGCAGTCGTCCGGGGCCACCTGGTAGGTGATGTGGTGGTCCGCCGGGAAGTCCTTGCCCTTGATCTGGACGTGCTGGAAGGTGGCCGGGGCCGCGGCTGTGAGTGAAGCCGGATAGACCTTGGCACGGATGGCTGCGTGGGGGCAGACCAGAGGGCACTTGCCGCAGTGGGTGCAGAGGTCGTCCTCCCACTTGGGGAGCTTGAGCGCGATGTTGCGCTTCTCGAAGCGGGTGGTGCCGGTGGGCCAGGTGCCGTCGGCGGGCATCAGGCTCACGGGGAGGCTGTCGCCCCTGTCGGCGATCAGGGTGGCGGTGACGGTGCGCACGAACTCGGGGGCCGTGGCGGGGACGGGCGGCGGCCGATCGAAAGTGCTCGAGATCTGCCCCGGACTCTGGACCTGGTGCAGCCCCGCCAGGGTCGCGTCGATGGCCGCGTAGTTGCGCTCCAGCAGGCGCTGGCCCTTCTTGCCGTAGGTCTTCTTCACCGCCTCCTTGATCTGGGCGATGGCCTCCTCCCGGGGCAGGATCCCGGAGATGGCGAAGAAGCAGGTCTGCATGATGGTGTTGATGCGCCGGCCCATGCCGGTCTCGCCGGCGATGCGGTAGGCATCGATCGTATAGAAGGCGAGCCCCTTGTCGATCATCTGCTGCTGCATGTGCCGCGGCAGATCGTCCCAGACCCGCTCCGGCGGGGTCGGGGAGTTGAGCAGGAAGACCCCGCCGGACTTGGCCTTGGCCAGCATGTCGTAGCGGGTGAGGAAGGTGGGCTGGTGACAGGCAACGAAGCTCGCCTCGTCGTCCCCGATGAGATAGGTGCTGTGGATGGGCCTGGGACCGAAGCGCAGGTGGGAGATGGTCACGGCACCGGCCTTCTTGGAGTCGTATTGGAAATAGCCCTGGCCGTAATTCGGGGTCTCCTCGCTGATGATCTTAATGGAGTTCTTGTTGGCTGAGACGGTGCCGTCCGAGCCCAGGCCATAGAAGACGCAGGCGGTGACCCCGGGGGTGGCGGGCTTGAAGCCCGGGTCCCAGGGGAGGCTGAGCCGAGTCACGTCGTCATGGATGCCGACGGTGAACTGAATCTTGGGTGTCGGACTCGCCAGCTCGTCAAAGACGGCCTTGACCATGGCCGGGGTGAACTCCTTGGAGGCGAGCCCGTAGCGCCCGCCGATCACCCGTGGCATGGTCGCCAGGCGGCCATCGGCCACCGCCTGGGCCAGGGCGGTGATGACGTCCTTGTAGAGGGGCTCCCCGTCGGCCCCGGGCTCTTTGGTGCGGTCGAGCACCGCCAGCCGGGTGGCGGTCACGGGCAAGGCGGTGAGGAGGTATCCCGGATCGAAGGGGCGGTAGAGGCGGACCTTGATCATGCCGACCTTCTCGCCGCGCTCCATCAGGGTGCTCACCGTCTCCTCGGCGGCCCCGATCCCGGAGCCCATGAGCAGGATCACCCGTTCCGCGTTCGGGGCCCCGACGTACTCGAAGAGCCCATAGTGCCGGCCGGTGAGGGCGGCGAAGTCCTCCATGGTCTTCTGCACGATCCCGGGCACCGCCTGGTAGAAGGGGTTGACGGTCTCGCGGCCCTGGAAATAGACGTCCGGGTTCTGGGAGGTCCCGCGGATCACCGGCCGGTCCGGGTTCAGGGCTCGCTCCCGGTGGGCCCGCACCAGGTCTTCGTCGATCATGGCGCGGATCTGCTCCAGAGACAGGCGCTCGATCTTGGCCACCTCGTGCGAGGTGCGGAAGCCGTCGAAGAAGTGCAGGAATGGCACCCGGGACTCCAGAGTGGCCGCCTGACTGATCAGGGCGAAGTCCATGGCCTCCTGAACCGAGGCCGAGCAGAGCATGGCGTAGCCGGTGGCGCGGCACGCCATAACGTCCGAGTGGTCCCCAAAGATCGATAGGGCCTGGGCAGCCAGGGCCCGGGCGGAGACGTGCAGGACCGTCGGGGTCAGCTCTCCCGCGATCTTGTACATGTTGGGGATCATGAGCAGCAGACCCTGGGAGGCGGTGAAGGTGGTGGCCAGCGAGCCACCCTGGAGTGCCCCGTGGATGGCCCCCGCGGCCCCCGCCTCGCTCTGCATCTCGATGACATCGGGGACCGTGCCCCATAGGTTCTTGACCCCGAGGGCGGACCATTCATCCGCCCACTCGCCCATGTTGGAGGCGGGGGTGATGGGGTAGATGGCGATGACCTCGTTGGTCAGGTGGGCGACGTAGGCGACGGCCTCGTTGCCGTCGAGGGTGACCATCTGGGACTGCGACATCGCGGATCTCCCGGGGGGGTTGAGCGGACCGGCGCCGGGGGCTCGTGACCCCCGGGGCCAGGAGGGAAACGCCGCAACTATAACCGCAAAGCCCATCCCAGGCGCGTCCCCGGCGGCGTTCCAGCGCGCGCAATAATTGCGTGCAAGGCTGGTGTGGACCCTACCCTTTGGCTTAAGTTCATCAGAATTCGCAGCGTCGAGTCCCCGACGGGGCCGGCTCCGTGATCCGAGGGAATCGTGCAAGGTCAAACATGAACGCGGTGGCGCTGGAGCCCGGCTTTGCCCTGAGGCCCATGCGGGATCAAGACGTCGAGGCGGTGCTCGTCTGCGAGCGCGCCGCCTACGAGTTTCCCTGGAGCGGGGAGATCTTCAGCGACTGCCTCCGGGTGGGCTACAACTGCTGGGTGGTGGAGATCGGCCGGCTGGTGGTGGGCCACGGCATCCTATCCATCGGGGCGGGGGAGTGCCACGTACTGAACCTCTGTGTCCACCCCCGGTGGCAGGGCCTGGGTCTTGGGCGGCGACTGCTGCGCCGCCTGCTCGCCCTGGCCCGGACCAAGGGGGCGGATACCGCGTTCCTGGAGGTGCGGATCTCGAACCGGTTGGCGCGCGCCCTCTACGCGTCCGAGGGTTTCTGTGAGATCGGCGAGCGCAAGGGCTACTATCCGGCGCGCAACGGGCGGGAGGATGCGGTGGTGCTGGCGCGCGCCCTTTAGGCAGTGAACCCGCGCGAACGGGTCCTCCAGTTCCCGTCTGGAGGCCAACCTGGACCCCCTCCGCCCGGTCGGCTCGATCGGCGGAGCGGTCCCATCGAGGGCGAAGTCATGGATCGAACCGTGGTGAATCTGCGCTGGCATCTCGTGGCGGCGGCCTGTCTTGCCTTCCTCTGGGGGGGAGGGTCCCCCGCCTTGGGAGTGGAGGCGGGGCCCGTGTCCATCGTCCAGGTCCCCCTTGAGCTCGATCTGGCCCCGTTGTTCAAGGCGGCGGAGTCTGCGCTCCCAACCCAGATCGGGTCCTGGCCAGGATGGCGCGACTGGCACGGCATCGACACCCGTTACCGAGCCTGGCGTGGCCCCCTGCAGTTGAGCATGCAGGGTGAGACCCTCCAGGCCCAGGCCCATGTGCGCTACCAGCTCCAGGCGCGCAAGAGTCTCATCGGGCGACTCGGGCTCTCGGTGGGCTGCGGCGTCGACGAGCCGCCGCGCCAGGCCATGATCGGACTTCTGGCGCGGCTGGACTGGGGACCGGACTGGTCCCTGCAACCGCGTTTCCAGGTCCTGCCCACCCGTTTCCTCGACCGCTGCGAGGTCACGCTGGCGGACATCGATGTCTCGCCCCTGGTAGGCCGGGTCTTCGAGGAACGGATCGAGTCGAGCCTGCGGGAGGCCATGGCCACCCTCGGACCCCGACTCCAGGGACTGCGGGGGGAGGCCGCCCGTCTCTGGCAGGCGCTGCAGACACCGCGGGAGCTCGCGCCGGGGCTCTGGCTGCGCATCGAGCCCTTGGGGTTCGCCCTGGCGCCGCCCCAGGGTGCCGGATCACGCGTCCAGACGGCCGCCTGGCTAGCCTTTCGCGCCGCCATCGCCTCGCAGGGTGGACCGGTCGGATACCCCCGTCCGCTCCCACCCCTGGTCCCCTATCGCCCGGCCAAACCGGGGCTCGAGCTCGCCCTGGGGTTGGAGCTCGACTATGGGCGGCTCTCGGCCGTCCTCGGCGAGCGCCTCGCGGGTGAGACCTTTGTCCTGGAGGGGCGGGAGGCACGGCTCGAGGGTCTGGAGCTGGGGGCGAAGGGGGAGGACCTGAGGCTGGTGGCGCGGGTCAGCGGTGACATCGCCGGACGCCTGACCCTCCTGGCCCGTCCCGGTTTCGATCCGGCCGCCGGGACCCTGCGTCTCGAGGATCTGGGCTTCATCTTCGACGCGGCCGATCCCGACCAGGGACTGATCGCCGGCCTCTTCCATGAGCGCATCCGCGAGCGCATCGAGTCGGAGGCCAACCGTCTGCTGGCGCAGCGCAGCCGCGGGCTCATGGATGCACTGCAGGCCCGGCTGGCGGCGGACCTGCCCCCGGCGCTCGCTCCCGACCTCTCGGGGCTCCAGGTCAAGACCCTGCGCCTTGGGGTGCGGGAGACGGGGCTGGACCTGAACGGCTCCGTGGCGGGGCCCCTGAGGCTCGGCGCAACCGCCAGGCCTTGAGCCCGGCCGCCGCGCGAGCCCGCCCCTATTCGAACAGGTCCCGGAAGGCCTTGGCGAAGGTCTTGTAGGCCTCAAAGCCGTCCTTGTCCATCACCTGGTCGATGACCCAGCGGTTCTCTTGGCCCTCGCCCATCAGGGCCTGGATCTCGAAGCCCAGGTGGCGCAGGAAGGGGTAGCTCGGGCCGTCATCGGCGAGCTGGTACTCGGCATACTCCTCCGAGCGTCGGTCGAGCAGGGCGATGAAGGGGCTGCCGTAATCCCCGGGGCCGAGCAGGTCCTGGCTGTTGTCCTGCACGTGCTCAATGGACTTGCGGGCCAGCGCCGTGATCAGGGTGCGACGGTCGACGTCCCCCAGCCGCTCGTGGGCCAGGCGATCGGCGATCTGGATCAGAAACACCAGGTACTCCTGGATCACCGCCAACCGCTGGGCGTCGTCCCGGTAGACAAAGCGCTCGCAGTGCAGGTTGATTGCCTTGTCCACCGAGACCCGCCAGGCGATGAAGGCCAGTGCCGTCGCGATCTCGGGCAGGGACCGGTCGCTCTCGTCGTTCCACCAGTGACTCTTGATGCGCAGGGCCACGCGTCTGTCCTCTCGTGCTTATGCGGTCTTAGGTGATAGGGGTCGGGGGTACAGCAGACCGCGTCCCCCCGCGGTCCACCCCCATGTGGGGTTCCCGGTGCTTGGATTCAGGGGGTGCAGCCCTTAGGCTGTCTAAATGGACGGCCGGACCGAGCCGCGGCTCGATCCGCCCGGCCCCGAGCTCCGAGCCCCGAGGTATCCCGATGACCGATCCAGTACTCAAGTCCCTGGCCGAAGTTGTGCAGCACAACTGCAACATCTCCGATGCCCGGCACGGGGCCGACTATTCCCTGTGCGTCTACCTGATGAAGATGCGGGAGTACTACCGCTGGGAGAAGCACCTACCCTACGGGGCCGCCCTGGAGCGGGACCAGGTGGGGGACTGGCTGGCTGCCCGGGAGCAGCTCTGGGAGGACCTGGAGGGCGAGGACCTGAAGCCCCTGCCCATCGGCGGGCAGACCTTCGACCCCTTCGACACCGACGCCATCAACGCGCGGCTGGCCCGGGAGGGTCTGGTCTACAGCGCGGGGCTCGGCGCCCGGGCCAAGCCCCACTTCTTCCTGGGGGACCTGGAATGCGCCCAACGCACAGGCGACTACGCGGTCTTCGTCTCGGCCGACGAGTACGCCCGGGACCTCACGGCCCCGCCGGCCATGACCCTGGGCTCCAGCATCTTCCTCCGCCGGGAGTCCCTGCGCAGAATGCTCTGGGAGAAGCTCGAGAGCTGGCGCTGGAGCCGTCCCGACAACGCCCTTGGTCGCGCCTTTGCCTGCTACGACTTCGAGGGCGACCTGGAGGAATCCCTCGACGCCATGACCGATCATGAGATCCGTGCCGTGCTCCTGCACGAGCAGGGTGAGCACGCTGCCGGTGAGCGTCTGGGGCCGGACTGGAACCAAATGGTGCTGGACCTCGCCCAGACCCCGGCGGAGATCATGGCCCGGGCCGTGCGCGACCATCTGGCCGACTGTCTGGTGACCCTGCCGACCCTGGCCCAGATGGAGGACCCGGCCTCCCTGCACTTCTACTTGGGCAACCTCACCGCCATGCGCCGGGAGGTTTTCCCGGCCCTCCTCGCGGCCTACCAGGGCTGGTGGGAGCGGGCATCCAGCGGCGCCAACGATGCCACCGTCTTCGCCACGCTGGCAGCACGCGGCCGTGACCATTGGGAGCAGGTGTCCCAGGGGATGCTCGCCCTCCACCGCGCGCAGGGCCCGATCGCCGCCCCCGCCATCGCCGCGCTGGTCCAGTCCCGGCGGATGTGATCTCGGCCCACCAGCCCTGCCGAGGCGGCGCCACCGCGAGGGCCCGGTTACTTCGTGAGGCACGTGACCACGTAACTCCGCCGCACCCAGGCGGACCGTAGTCGCCAAGAATGGAGCCAGAGGGCCCCCAGCCTATCGGTGGGGTCGAGACTCCGCCTCAGTGTCGGCCCACGGACCGGGTGCCCGGGCGAGCAGGGAAGGGCCAACTGCGGGCACCATCAGCCGACGCGTCAGTCCCTTCTGAACGCTAATACCGGCTACCAACGACCCCGATTCCGACCGCCTGCTGTTGACCCAGACCTGCCGCTCGGCCCCGGTTGCCGATCGACGGCTCCGAGGACGCACGGCGGACTCTCGCAGGCAACCCCGTGAGCGACTCTGGTCGGCCAGATTCGGACACTGGTGCTTCCCAGGCTGGGGTCCGAAGTGGAATGAGCAGCGGACACTCGCCGAGTCGACGGGCTACGTATATTTGCCCCCGAAACGGCAACAGCGACTGCGGGCCGGAGATCGCGACGGGCTGCCCCCGGTAAAATAGGGAGTCGCGCCCCGGGGCCTCCAGTCAGGCGAGGCGTTCGGAGCTGGCCGCCGCGTGCGTCGGGACGGCAGTCATTGGGCGCCCGCGCTGGCCGGGGCACCGGCCGGGGCCTCGGGTAGCACGAAGGTCGCGGCCAGCCCC
>JBLMWY010000386.1:0-3720 GCA_050257475.1 Bdellovibrio bacteriovorus | reverse complement strand
ACGGACAAGCCCGGGCGCCGGTGCCCGCTCCAAGACATAGAAATCGACCACCCCGAGGCGACCCCCGGGCCTGAGCATGGCCAGGGCGTTGCGCAGGGCCTGCTCCCAGTCCGGAATCATGGACAGGGAATAGGAGAAAAAGACGCAGTCCACCGGCCGCTCAGGACGGTAGCGCACCGCGTCTGCTTCGATCACCCGCACATTGGCAAGGCCGCGCGTGCGCCGCCGTGCCTGATCCAGCAGGGCCGGACACAGATCCACCAGGTCAATACGCCCCAGGCTGCCGAGCCCGTCGCCGAGAAAAGCCAGATTGCGGCCGGTGCCGGCCCCGAGCTCCACCAGCCAGCTCCCAGGCTCGGGCGCGAGGCGCTCCAGCAGCTCGGCACGCCCGTGTAGCAGGCGCTCCCGAAAGCTGTCGTAGTGGACCGCCTGGGGCGCGTAGAAGGCCTGGAGTCGCTCGGCGAGTGGGCCGCGCCGCGGCTGACCCCGCAGCAGCCGCAGCAGGACCCGGGCGTCACCCCGGTTCATGGTGCCGGGACCAGGTCGGCGACGTGGAACCCCGCATAGGTGTGCACCCGGTCCAACCGCTGGAGGTCCAGGGCCAGGGCCTCGTGGAACAGCAAGCGCTCCCGCAGCCGCTCCCGGCCCCCCCGGACCTCGATCGGGTCCAAATAGGCCGGTTTCGCGTGGGCGCTGCGGAAAATGACGCGCGCATCCGGGGTCGCCCGGTCGAGTATGGCGGCCCATTCCTCGGCCAGGGCCTCCGGGTAGTAGGTGCTCATCCAGTCCATGTGGTCGAGGAGCACGAACCTGGACAGCCGCTCATCCGTCCCCTGGAGGAATTGGGTCAGGGTGCAGGTGTGGGGCACCACCCGATCCGCGAGGCCGCCCTTGAGACTTTGGAAGTTTTCGGCCTTGAGATATTCCGGACAGCAAGACGCCGAGTAGCGGCCCCTCACATACACGGAATAGAAATAGTTGGTCCAGACCGGAAGCTCCCGGAAGACATACTCCAGGGCCTCGCGGATGAAGCCTGCCACGCCCCGCTGATGCTGGGCCTCAACCTCCTTGCGCTGGGCATGGGGCACCCCAAGCAGGCTGAGCGTGAGCTGGCGCGACAGGGTCCAGTTCAGTCCCGGGCTCCAGAGCCGGGAACTGACGCAACGGTCGTAGATGTCCTTCTGCTCCTCCAGGCTGCTGGCCCCAAACAGGGCCGACACGCTGGCCGCCAGCCGGGGCTGGACCCTGAGGTAGGCGTGAAAGGCGCGCGCGACCTTGCCCGCGAGCCCCTGCAGATAGAGGCCGCCGCGGCCCGGGGCAAACCAGTGCAGCCGCTCGTCCCAGAAGCGCCTGGCAAAGGGTGAAAGGTCGGGGCGCAAGGATCCGCGGTAGAGCCCCGGCAGGCCCGGGTGGACCCCGTCGCCGAACAGGGCGAAGAAGTCCTCGAAGTCCAGGTTGCGGATGCCTGCGAGCTTGAGCTCCAGCAGGGCCGTCTGGCGCGGGTTGGCATCGACGGCGTGGATACGCCTGGGACCCGCCAGGGCATAGTCCAGCACGTTGCAGCCGGCGCTGGTGATGGCGAGCAGGGTATCCTCGGGCCTCAGATCCAAGGCGAGGCGGTCCACCGCCGGGTCCTCCCAGCAGGTGTTGTAGACCAGGGATCGCGAATAGATGGCGTTGAAGACCTGGTGGTCGATCCGGTCACGCAGGGTCAGGGCTGTCTTCACGAAGGCTCCCGTCGGGGTCGCTCGGACCCGAGGGTCCGCCAGCAAACCTCAAACGATACCCAAGCGCCGTGACTGGCCGGTGACGACCGCGCGACGATCTGGTGTCGGTCGGGAGGGCGGGAGTCAGTCGCCTTGGAGACTGTCCGGCGGATTCGCCTGGGTCACCGCCGCGTCCAGATCCGACTCCGGTAGCCCCAGCGCCCGGGCGATGTCACGCAGCGCGAAGCTCGGCTCCCCGGTCGCTGGATCCGTCCCGCTCGGGGCGACACCCATCTGCTCCAGGGTCTCCCGGAAGGTCTCGATCATCAAGGCGGCCGTCTCCGGCTGAGAGGACAGGAAGGCGAAGGCGGGACCCCAACGGGGGTCGGAGGGGTCCCCCAGGATGAGGAAGGCCTCCTGGATGGATGAGATGCTCTGGGACATGGGGCTCGTGCTCCGTTGGGTGACAGGGGCTATGGTGTAGCGATACTGCCGGGCTACCGTCCTTCAGACGGCGGTGGTGCACCCGCTCCAGCGGCTGGGGAAGAGGCTCTCGATCACCCCTGAGCGGTGCAGCACCGCCACCCCAAGCACATGGCCACGGTAGCTCACCACCACCTGGCCGGGGGGATGGGCCGCGACCTGCTCGGGTGTGGGGTCGAAGGTGTCCCGGCGCAGGTACCGGTCGCGCTGGTCCCGGGTCAGCTCCAGGCGGGAGCGGGTGGCGGTGCGCCCGAGCAGCATGGCCCCGGCGGTGGTGGGCTTGGGCGGGCGCACGTTCGTGCGGTGGAAGAAGAGTCCGCTGCCCTCGGCCTTTGGAACGGCGGGCGGGCGGTGATCGGCGGCCACCAGGTGGAGCCCCCGTCGGGTCTGGCGATGGGCCCGGAAGGCGCTGAAGGTCGTCTCGGGCAGGCCGTATTTCGCCTGCAGCGCGGCGAGCCAGGGGGCGGCATCCGAGGGGTCCAGGGGCGCCGGCTCCGCCACGGCCCGAGAATCATGGTGGGCGTCCGGCGCCCACTCAAGGACGGCGACGAAGAAGCCGCCGGTGTCGTTGTGGTGGGGCCAGACGCGCAGGCAGTGCCTCAGCTCCGCCGGCAGTGAGCGCCCCCGCCACTCCGTCACGCCGGGCGACGTGACCAGGCCAGACAGGGCCGCCGGGATCAACCGCAGGCGCCCGCCAAGCTCACCCAACACCTCGGCGACGACCAGCTCGTTCTCCTCCGGGGCCAGGGTGCAGGTGGAATAGACGATGCGCCCGCCCGGTGCCAGCCGCTGCGCCGCCTTGCGCAGCAGGGCCCGCTGGCGTGGCGCCATCCGGGCGGGGCTCTCGGGGTCCAGGCGCCCGAGGAGGGAGGGATTGCGCCGGATGGTCCCCTCGCTCGAGCAGGGGGCGTCCACCAGGATCCGGTCGAAGGCGCCCCCGGCGGCCGGCCAGTTGGCCCCGTCCGAGCAGGTGGTGGTGACGTTGACGACACCCAGCCGATCCAGATTTCCCTGCAGCGCCTTGATGCGGTCGGTGCTGATGTCGTTGGCGATCAGGGTGCCGCGGTTGTCCAGCGCGAAGGCGATCTGGGCCGTCTTGCCGCCGGGGGCCGCGCACAGGTCCAGCACCCGCTGCCCCGGACGCAGGTCCAGCAGCAGGGCTGGGATCTGGGAGACGGCCTCCTGGGCGTGGGCGAGCCCGGCGCAGAACCACCAGTGCTGACCCGCCCTGGTCTCCAAGGGTAGGCGCAGGGCCCCGGGCAGCCAGGGGATCGGCTCGCCCGCGATCCCCTCCTCCGCCAGCAGCCCCCGGAGCTCGTCCGGGGTCATGCGGCTGGGGTTTGGCCAGACACAGGGGGCCAGGGGCCGGCACAGGGCCGCCGCGAAGGCATCCCAGTCATCGACCAGGTCCCGGTAGCGCCCGAGCGGCGAGGCCGCGACCCGATCGGGCGTCGGCAATGCGGACGCCGAGCCCCGGGGTGATCGCCCCGCTGCCTCGCCTTGGCCCTCGGCCCTCGGCCCTCGGCCCCTC
>JBLMWY010000385.1:0-9591 GCA_050257475.1 Bdellovibrio bacteriovorus | reverse complement strand
GACTCGGCGATTGGCTGGGTCTGAGGCTCGGGATCGTCGTCCGCAAGCCCGAAGCGGTAGCCGGGATAGTCGGTGAGGCCCGCCGTGGGTCTCACCACCGTCTCTCCCTCCACCATCAGCCCCGCGGCGGGGGCACCGTAAAGGAAGCGGGCCTCGATGGGGATGGCCGGCGGATCCGTGGGGTCGACACCCTTCACGTCGGTCTCGAGCGCGAAGGCGATCCGCTCCGGCTCAAAGTCCTCCACCAGGAAGGCGGCCTGGGCCAGGGGATCGCCTTTGGGGTCCGCGTAGGCCTGGACCCGCCAGGTGCCCCGCATGGCGGAGGCCGAGAGGGTCAGATCCGTCTGATGCCCCCCAAGCCCCAGGTCCTGGCTCAGGATGCGCTCCCGCTCTACCCCGTCCGGGCGCTTGACCACCAGGGTCAGGGGGATGCCAGGGCGGGCCTCGGCCCGGGCGTCCCGCACCAGGGCGGTTAGGTGGACCCTCTCCCCCGGGCGGTAGATACCCCGGTCCGGAACCAGATAGACGTCCAGCGGCTTGGGCGCGGGCCGGCCATCCACGCCACGATCCGAGAGGTCGAAGGGGGAGCGGGTCAGGTCCAGGAAGCCGTAGTCCCCGTCCGGGGACTCCGCGGTGACCATGGCCGGGGCGTTGCCGCCGCTGCCCCGCAGGAGCCCGGGCTCGAGCCGCAGGTAGCCCGCCTCATTGGTGACGCCCTCCCCCAGCACCTCGTTATTGCGGGCGATGAGCCGCACCCGGGTGCCACCCAGGGGTGCGGCGCTCCCCAGGGACCGCACCACGGCATGGAGCCCGTCGTTGCCCTGAAGGGCCGTGAGCCCCAGGTCCGACACCACGAACCACTGGGTGGCCGGGGCCTGGCCGCAACCCTCGTCGCAGGCCTGATCAGCGCCAGATTCACCGCTCGGTGTCAGGGTGCGCAGGGGCTCGGCGGTCAGGGCATAGACCCCGGGCTTGAGCTCCGGCGTCAGCTCAGCTACCGGCACGGCGGTGGTCAGCTCCCGATTGAGCTCCCCCTGAACCTCCAGGGTGCCCCGCCACAGCTCCTCGCCCTGTTGGTCCCGGATGCGCTCCGCCTGGTAGGGGGCGAGCTGCTTGAGGAAGCCGCCCTCCCCCAGGACCTGGGCGATGGAGCGATCGCCGATGCGGTAGAGGACCAGGGCGAGTCGATCGGCGTTCACTGAGATCACCGGGATAGCCGCGTCGCCGCCCTTGGGCAGGACATAGGCGCGGCCCTGGAAGCGGGCGGCGGGGGTCCGGTCGCCGACCCGCAGAACCAGATCCACGGTACGCTCCAGGACCTCCCCGTCCGCCGCCGGCAGGCCCTCCCGCACCTGGACACGATAGGTCAACCCATGGCTTACCCCGTCGATGCAGATCTGGCGCTCCTCCGCCTCCACCGAGAGCCCGCCCCCCTCCTCCACCCGCACGAAGTCCGTCAGGTTTCGCCGCGTCCGGTCTAGGGGGTCAGAAAACTCCAGACAGATGCGGGGGCTCGCGCTGTCCGCGTCGATCCGATGGCTGGCGATGCGGAAGCCATGCCGCTCCCGCCACTCCACATACTGGGCCCGAACGGCCCCATCCTCCCGCAGGGCCAGCGAGGCACGCAGGGCCAGAATGGCCGGGCGCCACTGCTCACGCGCCGCCAGGGTGCGACCCAGCAGGGCCAGGGAACGGGCGCGCTCCGACTCGTCCTGGGCGACCAGGTAGGCGTTGACGGCGGCCGCGGTGGCCTGGGCCTTGCGCTGCTCCCGCACCTGCCAGTCCTGGGGTCTGGCCGCCAGGGCCGACTCGGCGAGTCCCTCCCAGGCGGTGCTGTCCTCGGGCGCGAGCTGCACAGCGGCGGCGGAGACTGCCACCGCCCGCTCGCCGTCACCCTGACCCCGGAGTGCCTCGGCCTCCTTCAGTGCCCGCCCGACCTCCGCCACATCCCGGGCCGCCAGACCGGAGAGCTCATCCACGAGCTTGGCGGCCGAGGCCAGGGTCTCGGATGGCAGGAACACCAGCTCCGCAAGCCGCTTGGCCCGGACCGAGCCATCCCCCTCCAGCACCCTGCCGGAGATGGCCCCCACGAAGGTCCGCGGCGCATCGAAACGGTCCTTCAGGAAGCACCAGCGGGCCTTGGCGTTGTAGGTGAAGGCAAGACACTCGGGCTCGGCGAGACAGGCGGACTCGCAGACCTCCAGGTCCACCTCCTTGAGGATGCGGAAGTCCCGACCGGCGAGGTCCGTGTCCTGCATCAGGATGAGCTGACGCAGGGGCGGGGAATCCGCCGGCCTCGTGAGGACGGGGACGGTGACCAGCACGCCCAAGAGGGCGAGTGCGAGCAGCCTGGGGAGATGCGTGCGCAAGCGGGGACCGGCCATAGGGCCTCCTGGCAACGGGGTGGGGCTCGGGGCGCGCCCAGTATAGGGAAACGGCGGCCGATCGGTCGCGATGGGCGGCCCACCGCCGGTGGTGGTCGCGAACCGGACTTGGGTGGGGGGCGAGCCGGCGTCCTTGGCCACGCGATCAGGAGGGTGAGGGCATCGGTCGACGGCAGGCTCCTCGCGTGGCGCGACACACCCGCGGGGCCCCGCTGGGTCCGCGACGGGGCCGACGGCCGTGAGACCGAAGCAGAGCCTTGCAGGCTCCCACCGAGACTGCCTCAGTGTTCGCCCTGCACGATACGATCGAAGCGGGCCCGGTGGGCCGCCAGGTAGGTGACCAGGTCCAGGTCCTCCACTCGCTGGAGCGCGAGTACCCGCGTAACGCCGGGCCTCACCTCCGACGGGCTCCTGGCGACCAGGTGGTGGGGAATGACCCTAACCTCGCCCCAGCGCGGCAGGGCGGCATAGTCGATGAAGTGGGTCGCCGTCTCCAGCCAGGCGTGGGGCCAGATCTCGTGGCTGGCAGCGGTTTCGGGATCGTAGACCACGGCGCCGACCCAGACCGAGGCCACGATCCCGCGCTGTAGCAAGAGGTGCTGACCGGCGAAGGCATAGTAGAGACAGGCGCGTCGGAGCGCCCACTCGGCCGGCTTGCTGCGCTCCACCAACCGCTCGACGGCGGATGCGAGCGCCGTGACGGTGGTGGCGGCGGGTCCGATCCCACGGATGGCGCCATCCGTCGCGAAAGCGGCGGAAGCGGGGATGGCGAGCGCCCCCCATAGGCAGGCCGCAACCAAGATACCCTTTGCCACGTCGTCGCCTTTGCTTCGTCGTCGCGACGGCTACCGGTACGTCAGGCGTGCTCGCGCCCCTGGCGGCGCCGGATGGCGTCCTCACGCGCATCGTCGATCTCCCGCAGGATGCTGTCGAGGTCGGCCTGCTTGTTGCTCCCTTTGAAATGGCCGGTCAATTTGACCTCCGGTGTCAGATTGCCGCTCTGGTAGATGTACCAGATCTCCTTGCCGTAGCTGGTGGCAAGGAGCTCGGGGGCGAATTGGCCGAAGTAGGCGGCCAGATTGCCCAGATCCCGCTCCAGCATCCTGGCCGCGTTGTTGTTGGCCGCCGCGTCGACCGCCTGGGGCAGGTCGATGATGACCGGACCCTGCGCGTCGACCAGGATGTTGAACTCGGACAGATCGCCATGGATGAGCCCGCCGCAGAGCATCTTGACCACCTCCCTGACCAGCCGATCGTGGTAATCCAGGGCCTGCGCGGCCGTCAACTCAAGATCGTTGAGCCGAGGCGCCGCCGAGCCATCCTCATCGGTCACCAGCTCCATGAGCAGCACGCCATCGACAAAGAGGTGGGGCTGTGGGACCCGCACACCGGCGGCGGCCAGCCGATAGAGCGCATCCACCTCGGTGTTCTGCCAGACGTCCTCCTGCTGTTGGCGCCCGAAGCGCGAGCCCTTCTCCATGGCACGCGCCTGCCGGCTATTGCGCACCTTGCGGCCCTCCCGATAGAGCGCCTGCTTATGAAAGCCGCGCTGGTTGGCCTCCTTGTAGACTTTGGCGCAGCGAATGGCACCCTCGGAGGCCACCACGTAGACCGCGGCCTCCTTACCGCTCTTGAGGGGCCGGATCACCTCATCGATGAGGCCGTCATGCACCAGTGACTGCAGTCGCTTGGGAGTCTTCATCGTCTTCCTGTACTCAAGCCGGTCGGGAGGCGCCCGCTCCCCCGCGTCCCAGTGCCCCGGGACCGAGGCGCACCTGGATGCGGTCCAGGGTGGCGTTGCGGCCCCGGTCCCTGACGTCGTCGCGCGAGGGGTTTGGTCGGTCGTCGAAGAGGTCCGGCCGGGAAGGCCCCGGGTCGGGGATCCCGAGACCCATCAGGCGCACGTGCCTCCGGGCGTGGGAGGCGTCCATGTCCAGGTGAATGCTCCAACGCAACGCTGGGGCTCGGTGCGCACGGCCGCGAGATCAAAAGGGGGAGAAGCGGCCAAGGTTATCATGCCGATCAGCGCCCAGGCGACGCACCCAGCACCACTCTGGCCAATCTATGGCCGGCGGCGCTAAGCCCCTGTCCCTACTGCCCGAGCGCACCGCGACCACCGGTTATCCGCACAGGCGGCCACAGAGTCTCGGGGGAAGTGCCGGTAGGTCTCCCTTCCCGCATAACCCGACAGGATGGCATCGACCCCCAGGCCCTCCCACGGCGTGTCAGACATTTGCCCGGCGGTGGAAATCGCCTAGGAAGGACACCCCTGGGGCTCTCGGCCCAGACGCGTCGCGCGGAGCCTGCTACCCACCGCCTGCGGGTCCGGGGACCCAGGGCATCCGAGCGCGCTCGGCGACGGCTCAGCCAGCCCCAACCGCCACCGGCCGCTCGGGGGAGCGTATCCATTCGCTCCAGGAGCCGGCATAGAGCCGCGAGCCGTGGAGCCCCGCCACCTCCATGGCCAGCAGGTTGTGGCAGGCGTTCACCCCCGAGCCGCAGCTATGGACGATGCGTGCGGGTGCTATCTCGCCGATCGCGTCGAGGAACCGTGCGCGCAGCGCCTCCGGGTCGAGGAAGCAGCCGTTCGCATCCAGGTTTCCCGTGAGGGGGAGGTTGATTGCCCCCGGGCAGTGACCGGCCACCGGATCGATGGGCTCCTGCTCGCCGCGGAACCGCTCGGGGGCACGGGCGTCCAGCACCGTCACCCGGCCCGCGGCCAGCTCGGCGACCAGGGCGTCCGTGCCGATCCAGCGGGAGTCATTGGGCCTCGGCACCAGATCGCCCGCCGCGTAGCGAGGCTCCGCGCGGACCAGCGCGCCGCCGGCGGCGACCCACGCCTGGAGCCCGCCATCGAGCAGGGCCACCCGCTCGTGCCCGATCCAGCGCAGCAGCCACCAGAGCCGCACGGCGAAGGCCCCGCCCACATCGTCGTAGACCACCACCTGGGACCCGGGCGTGACGCCACAACGAGCGAGCCAGGCGGCCAGTCGGGAAGGCTCCGGCAGGGGATGCCGGCCGGTCCGTGGACCGATGGGGGACGACAGGTGCTCGTCCAGATGGGCATAGAGGGCGCCGGGCAGATGGCCCTCCAGATAGGCCCGCCGCCCCTGCCCCGGGTCGGCGAGCGAGAAGCGGCAGTCGAAGAGCCGCAGCTCCGGGTCCTGGCACCGGGTGAGCAGGGTCCGCGCCGGGATGAGGTTGGAGTGTGGCGAGTCCTGGATCATGAGTGCACCTCGGGGTAACCGGCGCGCGGGCCCTGGTCGAATCGGCTGAAGGGTTATCGAAAGGGCGCGAACAGTGAGTCAAGCAAAGCGGACCTCCCAAGACGGCCGCGACGACGCCACGAGCCTCGGACCGATCAGATCATCTCCAGGTGCTCCTTACCGGCATTCTCCATCGCTGCAGCGGGACCGCCCGATCGAAGGTGACCAGCCGCCCGCCTCGGCGCACGGCGAGGGCAAGCAGGTAAAAATCCGTCAGTTGGCGCGAGCCGAGCACCTGGCGCCAGTCCAGGCACCCCGAATCGGGCAGGCTCAGGTCGTCCGGCCAGAACGTCTGTCACGGCGTCCCGACGGCCTCCATCAAGCGGGCGGCGACCACGGAGGGCGGCTGGGAGCCCGGGTAGGCCGGTTGGGAGAGAATCCGGATGCAGCCGTTCTGCGTCAACGGGCAAGAGGCCCAGCCCTGCTCGATGTTGGCCTCGAGCCAGGCGCGCGCGCTGGAGTGACCGACGTGCGCGGCATCCAGCAACGCGATCAGGACGTTCACGTCGAGCAGGGCCCGCATCAGATGCCCTCCTCCTCCCGCAGGCGCTCGACGAGAGCCTCGCTGACTACCCTGCCCCCGGCGGCCAAGGGACGGTAGCCGAAGAAGGGCTCCGGCTCGCCCCCGGCCGCGCTCGGCTCCACCGCCGGCTGGGTCAAGGCCCGACGCGCCAGCTCCGAGATCACGGCGCCGGCCTTCGAGCGCCGGCGTCGCGCGATCTCCTTTGCAGCAGTCAGGACCTCATCGTCGATATCCAAGGTCGTACGCATCGCGTACCCCGCCCCAAGACGTGATGCGTCGATGCTTTTGAATCAAACGCATGCGAACAAGCCGCCCCCGAGATGTTTGCGCGGGCCTTCCTGCGGTGTCCGTTCAGCCGGAGCTCACGCCGCTAGTTCGAGTGCCCATCAGACCCTTATCGGCGGGACCCACCCTATGGTCGTCTAAACCCCCGCCTTGCGATGCCTTCACAAGGCCAGGGTCTGTAGGTCCAGCCGGTCGCCGGGGGCAGGGATGACCGCCGCGATCCCCCGCGCCTCCCGCAGCTTGGCCTGGAAGACCCGCTTGGTCTCGGTCTCCCCGTGCACCAGGCACACCGCGGGGCTGCCCTGGAAGCCGCCCAGCCAGCGCAGCAGATCGGTCTGGTCGGCGTGTGCGGAGAGGCCGCCCACCGTATGGACCTGGGCCTGGACCCGATGGTCCTCGCCATGGATGCGCACGGTTTGCTCCCCGTTGACCAGCCGCCGCCCCAGGGTGCCCTGGGCCTGGAACCCGACGATCAGTACGTGGCAGCCGCGCCGGCCCAGGTTCTGCTTGAGGTGGTGGACGATGCGCCCACCGTCGCACATGCCGCTGCCGGCGATGATGATGGCCCCGCTGCGCAACCGGTTGATGGCCTGGGACTCCTCGACGCTGCGGGTGAGCCGCAGGTTCTGGATCCGCGGCATCTCTTGCAGCCGCCGGCGGAGCTTGGTGGCCTCCGCGTCATAGAGGTGCGGATGGTCCCAGTAGATGCGGGTGGCCTCGATGGCCATGGGGCTATCGAGAAAGATCTGCCAGCGGTCCAGGCCCCAGTCCGCGTAGTGCTGGCCGAACAGGTATAGGAGCTCCTGGCTGCGGCCGATGGCGAAGGCCGGGATGAGCAGGTTGCCCTGGTCGTGGCGAGCCGCGGCGATGATCTCGCCAATCTCCTGGATGGTCGCCTCCCGGCCGCGGTGAAGTCGGTCCCCATAGGTGCTCTCCATCAGCACCAGATCCGCCTCGGCGATGGTCGCCGGGTCGTGCAGGATCGGGGTGTCGTACTGACCGATGTCACCCGAGTAGACCAGCCGGCGGGTGCTGCCCTCCTCCGTGAGCTCGAGCTCCACCAGGGCCGAGCCCAGGATGTGCCCGGCGTCCCGCAGGCGCAGCCGGACGCCAGGCAGGAGCTCCCGTTGCTCCCGATATGGCAGCCCGACGAGCCGCTCCCAGGCCCGGGCGGCGTCCCGGCGGGTGTAGAGCGGGGCCACCTGCCGGCCCCCGGAGCGGCGGCTCTGGTACTCTGCGTCCCGCTCGGCAAGCCCCGCCGCGTCCTGCCACAGGACCTCGCACAGGTCGCGGGTGGCCTCCTGGGTGTAGATAGGTCCGCGGAAGCCCTGCCGGACCAGGAGGGGCAGGCGGCCCGAGTGGTCCAGATGGGCGTGGCTCAGGATCACCGCGTCGATGGCGGCCGGATCGAAGGGGAAGGGCCCGGCGTTGCGCGCCTCCTCCTCCCGGCTGCCCTGGATCAGGCCACAGTCCAGTAGCACCTGATGGCCTGCCACCCGCAGGATGTGGCAGGAGCCGGTGACACCGCTCGCCGCACCGTAGAACTCGACCTCCATCCTGCCCTCCTCTACCGTTGCGCGGATCCAGGGGTGACCCGGCGGCTCGACCCGCGCGATCGGTGCCGGGGCGCCGGGTACAGTCCCTTACCCCTCTCGCCAGGGAAACCCGTTGCTGCAGCGCGGTATCGCGCCCATCTTAAGGCGGCGGATGCCCCCTAAGACCTGCCGCGATTGCCGAAGGTTTGACATGAGGCCGGTCCGACGCGGCACTTACGCGAACGGCCAGCACCCCGAGCACCTGCACAGTATGAACGAACGCCTCACACCCTACAGCTCGCGACACCTGACGGCCACACCGCCGGACCACCCCGACCGCCTCCCGGCGTCGCCTCGGCGAAGCCTCGGTGTGCGCCTGCTCGGCTGGGCCCTGTTGAGCGCGAGCCTGGGGCTGGTCTCCTGCCAGTCGCTCTTCGTCCTATGAGCGGACAGGATCCTCGCACGGCGGCCAACCGCCCCTTGAACCTCCAGGCCGCGATGGCTCGCGCGCGAGCGCTGGCTCGGGAGGCAGCGGCACCTGTTCGGAGCGCCTCACCAAAGGCCGCGCGTCCGCCCCGCGTCTGGCCCCTCTGGGTCCTGTCGACGCCCCTGCTGATCGGCGCGGTCAGCGCCCTGGCGACGGGCCGATTCTCTGGGTTCCTCGGCGACGCCCTGGGCTGGGGCCTGATCGCCGGGGCCGCGGTGCTCACCCGGCAAGGCGTCACGGACCAGGGCACGCAGCGGGTAAGGCGCTTCTCCCGCGGATGGCGGCTGCCCCTAAAGAATCTCGCCGCGGCGGCCCTGGGCCTCGGGACCGCGGTCGTGGCGATCGGCGGGGTGGGACACGAGATCCCGATCGGCATTGCCTTCGGGGCGCTGGCCGTGCTCGGCTATCATCTGGTCTACGGGCTGGAGCCGCTGCGTGTGGGCGGACGCCTTGCCGCCGGCGACAAGGAGGCCCGCGCCGTGGCCGATGCGCTGGCGGAGGCCGAGGGGCGACTGATCAACATCGAGCGCGCCGCCGCGGCCATCGGCAACCTGGAGCTCAGGCAGCGGCTCACCCGCATCGCCGGCCAGGGCCGCGGCATGCTGGAGCAGATCGCCGAGCGCCCCTCGGACCTGCGCCGCGCCCGCCGCTTCTTGACCGTCTTCCTGGAGGGCACCGAGCAGGTCAGCGATGGCTATGTCCGCACCCACCACCATGCGGAGTCACCGGAGCTGGAGCAGAGCTTCCGCAATGTCCTGGTGAGCATCGAGGACCAGTTCATCCGCCAGCGGGAGCGCCTGCGCCAGGCGGACGTGCTCGATCTCGACGTGCAGATCGAGGTGCTGAAGAAGCAGTTGGAGCAGGAGGGGATCCATTGAGGGCCCAAAGCCGGCGCGACCAGCGACCCATGAGCCTCAGATTCGATTTGCGATCAGGAGTCCACCGATGAGCGAGTCAGAGATCCAATCCGTAGAACGGGTGGCGGCCCCGTCACCCGCCCGCGAGGTCCTCCCGCTGGCCGAGGCGAGTCCGCCCGAGCAGGCCGAGATCCGGGCCCTGCTGGCGGAGCTGGACCTCACGGACTCCAGCTCCATCATGCACTTCGGGGTCA
>JBLMWY010000384.1:0-8081 GCA_050257475.1 Bdellovibrio bacteriovorus | reverse complement strand
ACGGATCCCTGGGTCCATCGATACATCTTCCCCAACGGTGCCCTGCCATCGGTGCGCCAGCTCGGCGCCGCCATCGAGCCCTGGCTGGTGCTGGAGGATTGGCATTGCTTCGGACCCGACTATGATCGCACCCTTCAGGCCTGGTGGCGGCGCTTCGACGCCGCCTGGCCTCAGTTGAAGGGAGGGCAATACGATCAGCGCTTCTACCGGATGTGGAAGTTCTATCTGCATCTGTTCATGGGGTACTTTCGGTCCCGGCGGGGCCAGCTCTGGCAGTTGGTCCTGTCCCGGCCCGGCCGCCACGCCATCTACCGCGCGGCGCGGTGAGCGCGAGCCTTTGAGCCGATCGCTGCGCTTCGGCTGGCAGGGGGGCAACCGAGCCGGGCCGGGAGCAGGCCGGGGCCCCATGCGCCATCTGGGTGTCTCCCATGCCATCCCCTGAGCCGTGGGTCCGAGGCGCGGATCCGGGGAAGGACGAGGTGGTCCGCCCCGCCGCTCTGGAGTGGAGTCAGGATCGCCGCACCCTTCGGCTCCTCGGCAGTTGGACCACCCCGGCCCTCGGGGGGCTCGCGGACCTCGCGGTGGTCGAGTCGCCGCCCGTGGGGCCAGTCACCATCGACGCCACCGAGCTTCGGGGTCTGGATACCGCTGGCGCCCTGTTGCTCCATCGCCTCCGGGAGCGTCTCGAGGCGCAGGGGCGCGCCCCCCGGATCCTGGGGCTGGATGAGCGCCGCGCCGATCTGCTCGAGCTGGTGGCCGCGCGGGTCGAGCCCCCGCCCGCCGGACTCGCGGGGTCTGAGGTCCGCCAAGCGGGTGTCCTGGAGCGGCTTGGTCACGCGACCCTGGACTGGCTGGGCGAGGGGCTGGCGATGCTGTCATTCGGGGGCGCCGCCGCGCTGGCCTTTATGCGCGGCCTGGCCAGCCCGAGGCGGGTGCGCTGGCGCCAAGTCCTGCGGGTGGTGGAGCAGGATGGTGTGCTCGCGCTGCCGGTGCTCGGCATGCTCGCGTTTCTGCTCGGGGTGGTCATCGCCTACCAATCCGGCGTCCAGCTGCGGGTCTACGGGGGCAACCTCTATGTGGTGGATCTGGTCACCATCACCGTGCTGCGCGAGCTCGGTCCCATGATGACCGCCATCGTGGTCGCGGGTCGCAGCGGATCCGCCTATGCCGCCCAGATCGGCACCATGCAGGTCACCGAGGAGGTGGATGCCCTGCGCAGCATCGGGGTGGCCCCCCTTGACCTCCTGGTGCTGCCCAAGATCCTCGGTCTGGCGATCGCCCTGCCGCTGCTGACGGTCTTCGCCAACGTGGCGGCGGTGGTCGGCGCCATGGTGATGTCGGCCCTGATGCTCGACCTCAGCCCCGAGGTCTTCATGCGGCGCATCCCCGAGGCGGTCACCATCAGCTCCCTGATGACGGGGCTCGCCAAGGTCCCGGTGTTTGCCGTGGCGATTGCCCTGGTGGGCTGCTATCAGGGGTTTCAGGTTCGGGGCGGGGCGGACAGCGTGGGGCGTCACACCACCACCAGTGTGGTCCAGGCCATTGTGCTGGTGCTCATGCTGGATGCCGCCTTCTCGGTGATCTACAGCTGGATGGGGATCTAACCTATGGAACGGGAGCGCCCATTGGGGACCTGCGGATCCGCCGAGCATCCGGTCGAGCTCTGCGGCATTCGGACCTGCTTCGGATCTACCTGCATCCACGAGGATCTGGACCTCAAGGTGAATCGGGGTGAGATCCTGGCCTTGGTGGGCGCGAGCGGCTGCGGCAAGTCCGTCCTGCTGCGGGAGATGATCTTGCTGGCCCGCCCGAGCGCCGGCCGGGTGCGTCTCTTTGGAGAGGAGGCGGTGGACCCGGACGAGCCGACGGCCAACCGACTGCGCCGTCGGATCGGCATCCTGTTTCAGCAGGGCGCCCTGTTCAACTCGCTGACGGTGCTTGAGAATGTGTCAGTCCCCTTGATCGAGCAGACGGCCCTGCCGCGCCCACTCATCCGCGACATCGCCCTGCTGAAGGTACGCCTGGCGGGGCTCCCCTCCGACGCGGCCCCCAAGTACCCCGCCCAGCTCAGTGGCGGTATGCACAAGCGCGCGGCCCTCGCCCGGGCCCTGGCCATGGACCCTGACCTGCTGGTGCTGGACGAGCCGGGTACGGGGCTGGATCCCGCGGGCGCCGACGCCCTGGATGACCTGATTCGGGACCTCCATGAGTCCTTGGGGCTGACGGTGGTCATGACCACCCACGACCTGGACACCCTGTGGCGGGTCTCCCACCGGGTGGCCTTTCTCGCCGAGCGGCGCATCCTCGCCACCGGTACCATGGCGGAGCTGAGCGAGTCGAACGATCCCCGAATCGCGGCCTATTTCCAGGGCCCACGCGCCCGGGCCGCAAGGAGTCTCGAGTGGAATCGCGGGTGAGCTACGCCCTGGTGGGGCTCTTTGTCCTCGTCCTGGGGGCCGCCTTCATGGCCATCAGCCTATGGCTGATGGGCGTGGGGCCCCGGGGGGACTATCGGACCTTCGCCGTCTATCCGCCGGAATCCGTGGCCGGGATCGCGGGGGAGTCGCTGGTGCGGTTCCAGGGGGTAGACGTGGGCAAGGTGCGGGAGCTGGGGGTGGACCCCCAGGACCCGCGGCGGGTGCGCGTGCTGATCGATGTCCGCCGGGACCTGCGGATCCAGGTGGATACCACCGCCCGCATCGCGAGCCAGGGGCTCACGGGCCTGGTGTATTACATCGAGCTCGCGGCCGGGGAGCCCAACAGCCCGTTGCTGGAGGCCGAGCCGGGGGCGCCTTACCCGGTCATCCCCGCCGAGCTCTCGGACTTCGCCCGGCTCCAGCGCATGGGCACCGAGCTGCTGGAGGAGGCACGGGGCGCCGCGGCGGGGCTCAGGACCACCCTGACCGCGCTTCAGGGGCTGGTGGGGGACGAGGAGCAGGCGATGATTCGCACGACCCTGGAGGACGCCGGACGTGCCGCCGCCCATCTCTCGGTGGCGGGGGCGCAGATCGAGGCCCAGGCGGGGCGTCTCGGTCCCCTGCTGGACGATCTCCACGGGACCCTCACCCGGCTGGCGGCGAGGGGCGAGACCTCAATGCGGGCGGCCAGCGAGGCGGCCCAGGCCATCGGGCAGGCGGCGCGGCAGATCGAGGTCGTGGCGGCGGAGGCCAGCCCCGGGCTCAAGACCCTGAGCCGAGACGGGATGCCGGAGCTGGTGGCCCTGCTGCGGGACCTGCGGCAGCTCACCGGGCGGCTCGATCGCATCGCCACCGACCTGGAGCAGGACCCCAACCTGCTCCTCTACGGCCGCAGCCGGCGGCCTGGACCCGGAGAGCGCTGATGCGGTTCCCGAGCCGCCTTTGCCTCGCCCTCATGGGCCCCCTGCTGGCGCTGGCGCTGAACGGCTGCTCGGGGCTGCTGCCGAACCCGCCGGCGGCCCCGCCTGCCACCTTTCTGCTGGCGCCGGAGCTGACGTCGAGCGGCGTCGGTGTCCAGGCGCGGGGGTCGGGTCCGATCCTCCTCATCGCCCGCCCCGAGCCGAGCGCTGGCTACGGGACCGCGCGCATGGCCTACATGGAGGAGGACTACCGGCTCGACTACTTCGCCGACCACGAGTGGGTGGACCCCCCCGCCGCCATGCTGGAGCCTCTGCTGGTCAGGGCCTTGGGTGCCAATCCGGCCTTCGGTGCCGTCAGCTCCAATGGTCGCGGCATCCGTGCGGACCTACGCCTCGATACCGCCATCGAGGCCCTCTATCAGGACTTCCGCACCCGTCCGAGCCGGGGCCGCGTCGGCTTGCGGGTGCGGCTGGTGGATCTGCGCGACGGCCAGATCATCGCCACCAAGCGGTTCGAGGATACCGAGCCCGCCGCTGTCGAGGGTGCCTATGGCGGGGTGCAGGCCCTCAACCGTATCCTCGCCCGCCTGCTCCCGGAGATTGCGGAGTTCGCCGCCCGGGCCGCGCCGCCCCAAGCCCCGCCACCCTGAGAGTTTGTGAAGAAGCCGTAGCGAGCAGCCCCGAGCGCAAGGAGCCGCGCAGTGAGCGACGAGACATATCAAGTGGATAGGCGAGGAGCGAACGAGCACGCGACGCCGCGATCGGGGCGCGCAGTAGGTTTGTTCACAATCTCTGAGTCGGAGTCGCGCGGGGCTAGTGCGACTCGCTGATCCCGGTAACCACGCTGCAAGGGCGGGCCCCGATGCCTTGGAGGGCAGCCTTGCCGCGCACCGTGAGGTCGGTGACGAAGCGGAACTGCTGGCGTGGATGGACCGGGTAGGCCCGGATGCGGTAATGGGTCCCCCAGGGGTGCTCCTTGGCGACCACCGCAACCGGCTGCTCGAGCTGCAGGAAGGGGCTGGTCAAGGCCAGGTCCCACAGCACCCGGCAGACCTGCGGGGCGTCGTGCTCGGGGTGCAGATAGTAATCGGCGACGCATTGGAGGCTCGGGGCGCCATTGTTGGCGTTATAGATGGGCTCGCTCCACAGCTTGAGGTGGGGAATGCTCACGAGATCGTCGTCCGGCGTCACGATCTGCACCGTGCGCATCCCCACCCGCTTCACCTCGCCATAGACGCCGGCGAGCCTGATCCAGTCGCCCGGCCGGTAGTCGAGCTCGATGGTGGCGACCACCCCCGCGATCAGGCTGCTCACGTAGTCCTTGAGGGCGAAGCCGACGGCCAGCCCCACGGCGCCGAGCACCGCGACCATGTTCTGCAGGGAGGGCTCGATCAGGATCGGAACGATCAGCAGCAGGGTGCCGATCAGGATCAGCAGCCGCAGCGCCGGGATCAGGGCCAGCACATAGTAGTGGGCACGTCCGTGTAGTCGGCTCGCGACCCAGGGCAGGAGCCGCTGGCTGCCGGTGATCAATAGGGCGGTCGCGAGCAGGATCAGGGCCAGCTCAATCAAGGCCCCGGAATCGAGGGTATTGAATAGACGCGCGAGATCTTCGTCGTTGTTCATGGCGCGGAGGGCTCGGGTTTAGAAGGGGTCCACCAGGAAGCTGCGCTCGTGCAGCATCTCACGCGCCCTGACATAGCCGAGCGCCGCGACGCGCCGCTGGTCGCCCTGCGCCTCGACCATCCCCAGGGCCTCCAGACGCGCCAGCAGCGAGGCGATCTGGCCCGCAGGCAGCGGCAGCAGCTCGGGCAAGAGCTGGGACGGCAGGCCGTTATGGAGCAGCAAGGCATGCAGGATGAGCACGAAGTCGTCCGAACGTTCGGCTGGAGGCACCGGATCATCCAGGGTATCGCTGAGCCACAGGGTGTCCTTGTCACCGTCGCTCGGGCTGCCCTGGTCGGGGTTGGCGGGCGGCGTGTCCGGGTCCGATTCGGGCTCGGCACGCAGACGCTGGCGCCAGTACCGCCAGGCCACACCCGGGTTGCCCCGACAATGGGCGGCGAGCTGTCGGAGCTCACGGCTGATCTCCATCTTGCCCTCGGCCAGCGCCTCGGGTGTTGGCAGCACGGCAGCCCCGGTGCGGGCGTTACGGAATCGCAGGGGCCGGCCCCCCTGGGCCCGGCTGAGCTCAATAAAGAGCTCGGTGAGTCGCCGCCCATCGAAGGCCTGCAGGGTCAGGGTCGGTAGCTGGGGGGCTGGGAAGACCCGTTGGAGATAGGCCCAGGCCCAGCCATCGCAGCCGATCAGGGCCCTGCCCAGGCGGCCGCTGGTCGCCCGCTCAAAGACCTGGCGGACCAAGGACAAGCCCCCTGCGTGGCGCAGAAAGCAGCGCTCCAGCTCCGGAAGCACCCAGGGCTGGTCCGGCTCATCCAGGGTGGCAAGCCAGCCGTCGTCGGCACCGAGGATGGTCTCATAGGGAGGGGAGCTGACCAGGCGGACGCCCTGGGCCTTTGCCCAGTGGGCTAGGATCTCGGGGTGGGCGCAATGGGGCTGTCCGATCACGAAGCAGACACCCCGCGGGCCGTTTTCGCCGGCAAGGGCGAGATCCAGGGCCTGCGCTGCCGCAGTCCAATCGATGGGCGGGACCAGGTTCTCCAGTCGAACCCCGGGCAGGGCGCGGAGGTCTGCCTCGGCCTTCACGGGCGACTGGACCTCGTCCTCTTGCGCGCGCAGCAGGCGCCTTAGGGCCGCCCACTTCTTTCGCACCAGGTGCTGATCGGGGCCGCTCGGCACCCTGTAATCCGTCGGCGACACCATCTCCCACAGCCGGTAGCCAGCATCGGATTCCGGCGGATTCACAGACACAGGGCTGGCCTCATCGTACGGTCAAGCGTTAAAGAACCCCGGGAGGCTACGGCCACAGGGTTTCAGCTCGCGGGCCGCGGGGGCAGTGGAATCCCAGCGCCGAGGGGGGGATTGAAGGGGATGCTAGACGCGACGGGGGCGATGGGCAAGGCAGCGACGGGACAGCAAGGCCGGGTCGCTCCTCAATCCGTGGCACCGCGCGTGCCGCCTTCCTTGTGCAGCCCGACCGGCCGGCCCAGGGTTCGTCGCGATGAAGTGCCGCCCGACCAGTGCCCCCAGGGTCGACGGGGAGCGTGCCGCCCGGTTGACCGCACGCGGGCGGCGAAAAGGCAGGTGCCGGGCCCTGGTGGAGCGTGCATGGGGTCCGTCAAGCGGCCAGGAGCTCGCGAAACGTCTGGGCCCAGCGCTCCTGCTCATCCAGGTTGCGGTACCCGAACGGAACGGATGCCAAGATCAAGCGCACTTGACGTCTTCCTGAGGTAACGGTGGCGACCGTCGGTGCTGAAAGCCTGTCCTCCGAGACCCGGGGGTACAGGAGCAGCGTGTCGACCCGGGGGACATCCGCCAGCGCGGCGTAGGCAAGGGCCTGGTGGAGGTGCGCGCGGTGTTCCGCGCGGACTTCTTCGGAAAGACCACCCTACCCACGCCGGCCGAGCAGTTCGAGGTGTGCCTTGTACTTCGCGTCCACCCAGATGACATGATCGGCCCCCCGAAGTTCGACATCGGGGGCGAGGGATCCCATCGAGTGCGCGGGCCCCGACCAACGAAGCGGTCGCCGTGCCGCCTGGAAAGGACTCGCGATCATGCCGAGGCGGCCGCCCAGTTCCGCCGAGAATGCGGCGATCCATGCCTCCCAGACCGCATCGATCGAGAGGTCCCAGGCAAGCCCGTCCAGGCTCCTGGCGCCGCCGAGCCCCCGCTCCTCGACCACCCAGGTCATGGCCTCCAGGGCGGCCACCACCCACTGCGACATGCCAGTCAGATTCCACGACGCTGGTCGCCGTGCGTTGCCTGGTCCGATGTCCGCGTGAAGCTCTGCGGCGCGACGCAGCAGATGTCTTGCCGGAGGGGACCAGGCCACTGTCGCAAGATCGGCTTCGAGTCGGGCGAGCGTCCAGCGGACCGAGGCGATCAGGTCCGGATCGTCGTCCGGCTCGGTGTAACGACAGGGGAACCGCGTCCAGGCGCCCCGCGGGACTTGTCCGGACGCCCAGGCCGTCCAGTCGACGCCTCCCCGCAGGCTCGTGCGGATTTCTTGTCGCTCGACGAAACCTCGGCGGCGATGGCGCAGCATGGCCGCGATGCGCTCGATCACCGGCCCGGCGAGCAGCCAGGGCGGCACCTCGCGGGCCGACCCAGGCACCAGCGCCGCGCCACCGAGTTCCGGCTCCACCGAGAAGCCGATGGTGTTGAACACGGCGCCCAGGGCGGGCCAACGGAAGCGAGGCTCGACGAGGAGACCGGCCGCGACCTTGCGGGTCGCAGGACTAAGCAGCGGGATGGCGCCAATGCGGGAGCCGGGCCTCAGCAGGACCCGCAGGTCCGAATCGGCGCGCACCTCGTGTTGCAGTCCAAGGCGTCTAAACCCGACCAGATTCGCCGCGAGGAAAGGCTCGACCCACCGTTCACCGCTCGCCCCGATCTCCCGGCCGCGGATGGCGATCGGGTCGTCGTGGTCGCGGGTCTTGAACGGCGGTTTCGCCGCTGGATCCGCCGCCAGCAGGGACGCTCGCGGGCGCCCCTTTCTGGTCTGACTGGGCGCCATCACCGCTCCAGGAGGCGCGCCTCGATGCGGTCGCCAAGCCCCGCGATCGCCTCACTTGCCGCGCCGCAGAGCTTCTCCTCCAGGTAGTGTTGTAGCAGCGGCAGAAGCTCG
>JBLMWY010000383.1:0-5546 GCA_050257475.1 Bdellovibrio bacteriovorus | reverse complement strand
GCCAAGAACTTGAATCACCCGGAGGTCAGCCGTGGCTGCGAAGAAGATCCTGATGCTGGTGGGGGACTTCGTGGAGGACTACGAGGCGATGGTCCCCTTCCAGATGCTCCAGATGGTGGGGCACACGGTGCATGCGGTCTGCCCGGACAAGAAGCCGGGCGATCGGGTGCGCACCGCCATCCATGACTTCGAAGGGGATCAGACCTATAGCGAGAAGCCGGGGCACCTGTTCGCCATCAACGCGGACTTCGCCACCGTCGATCCCGCCAAGTACGACGCACTGGTGATCCCGGGCGGGCGCTCGCCCGAATACCTGCGGCTCAATCCGCGGGTGATCGAGATCGTCCGTCATTTCGTGGCCGGGGATAAGCCCATCGCCTCGGTCTGTCACGGCCAGCAGATCCTCGCGGCGGCGGGGGTGCTGGAGGGCAAGCGCTGCACCGCCTACCCCGCCGTGCGGCCCGACGTGGAGCGGGCCGGCGGTACCTGGTGCGAGGTCAACGAGACCTTCTCCAACGCCTACACGGACGGGCGCCTCGTAACCGCCCCCGCCTGGCCCGCCCACCCGGAGTGGATCCGCAAGTTCCTGGAGGTGCTCGGGACCCGCATCGAGCCCTGATTGAGCAGACCCCGCCCTCTATGCACCACCTGGTCTTCGTCTACGGCACCCTGCTGCGCGGTGAGGTCAACCACCACCGCCTGGAGGGAGCCGAGCTCCTGGGTGCCTGCCGCACCGACCCCTGCTTCCGCATGTTCAACCTTGGGGCTTATCCCGGGCTTGCCCGCGGCGGCCAGACCGCCGTGTATGGCGAGGTCTATCGGGTGGACGGGGCCGGACTCAGGTACCTCGACCGGCTGGAGGACTACCCGCGGCTCTACGACCGCCAGCAGGTCCCAACGCCCTTCGGCCGGGCCTGGATCTACCTCTACCGGGGCGAGCTGCGCGGTCGCCCCGTGATCCAGGGCGGTGACTGGCGTGCCTTCGCCACGGACCCGGACTCGATTCGGGCGGCGGGTGTCCGCCGCGCCAGGGACCCGAAGAACCGCCGGCGTCCGCGGTTTACCGATCCGCGAATTGTTGATTTGCGGCTGAAAGAACTGTCCTGAGACCCCAAAGGCAGGAGGAGGGCCGATGTCCGAAGAAGGCCGTTTCACCATCCATCTCGAGCAGCGCGAGGGCTTCCAGATCAACGTGAAGTTCGATTGGAAGCGGGCCGCCGACGTGCTGATGGACGAGCCGCCGCCGCTCGGCGAGCAGGCGGGCCCCAATGCCTCCCGGATGCTGGCGGCCGCCGCGGCCAACTGCCTGTCGGCGAGCCTGCTCTATTGCGTCTTCAAGGAGGAGCCGCCGGACAACTGCCTGCGGGCCGAGGCCACCGCCATCATGGTGCGCAACGAGAGGAAGCGCCTGCGCATCGGCGGCCTGGAGGTGCGGCTGGTGGTGAATGATCAGGTGAAGGAGAACCCGCGCTTTGCCCGCTGCAAGGGACTCTTCGAGGACTTTTGCGTGGTCTCCGCCAGTATCCGTCAGGGCATCCCCATGCGGATCTGGGTCGTGGACGAGCAGGGCGAGGTCCTGCACCAGTCCGAGTGACATCGGGTCCCGGGCGCGCATGCGAGCACCGGACAGCGGCCCACTCATGCCCCTGAGCTGCGCCATCCCCTTCCCAGGAGGAGCTCGGACCCCTGGGGTTCGGATCGAGGACCCGACGCGGCTCCCCGAGGCCCTCGCCGCCCTGGGTCTGGGGTATCCCAGACCCGTCCTGGTCTTGGTGGGAGGCGCGGCCAACCTGGACCCATCGGTGGCAGGACCCCTGGGGCGCCTCTTCGAGGCCCTGGCCCCCCGTCTCGACCGGTTGGGCGCCGCCGTCATCGACGGGGCGACCGCCTATGGGGTCATGGAGCTGATGGGCCTGGCGCGCTTTAGGACAGGTTGCCAGTTCCCCCTGGTGGGGGTGGCCGCGCTCGGCACCGTGGACATTCCAGGCCTCGGGGTCGACGGGCCAAGGGGCAGCGCGGCGTTGGACCCCAATCACAGCCACTTCATCCTGGTCCCAGGCCACCGCTGGGGGGCCGAGTCCCCCTGGATCAGCGCGACCGCCGGGGTCCTCGCCGGCGGGCGGCGGAGCCTGACCCTGGTGGCCGCCGGGGGAGAGGTGACCCGACTCGACGTCAGCGAGGGCCTGGGCGCCCGGCGCCCCCTGCTGATCCTCGCCGGCAGCGGCGGGACCGCGGACCAGTTGGCCCGATGGCGGCGGGGTGGGGAGCCCCCACCCGGAATGGTCCTGGGCGAGGGGGACCGGGCGCTGAGCTGGGTCCTGGAGCTCGGGGATCCAGATGCCCTCGCCGACCTGATCTCCGCGCCGCTAGGGTCTTGAGGGCGACCGGGTCATGCTGTTTGGCGAGCAGGCGGTCTGGATCTGTGGCGACGAGCCCCTGGCCGGAGTCATCCGCGCGGGACTGCGGCGCGCGGGGCGCCGGGTCCACTCCGTGGACTCCAATCGGCTCGGGCGCCTGCGCCCGGGCGACGGCCAGACCTTGATCCTCGTCGACTCGCCCAACGCCCTGCCCCTCATCCACGGCCTCAAAGGGCGGCTGACCCAGCGGCGCTGGCGGCGTGAGCCCCTGCGGGTGATCCTGGTCCACCAAGCGGACCCGCCCCCACCGCTGCCCCCCGAGCTCGCCGACCTGGACCCCGAGGGCCCGCTGCGGTTGGAGACCTTCGCCCTGGAGGATCGGGCCGCCCGGGCACTCCTCGGCCGCTGGCCCCTGCACTTCGGCATGGATCCCCGGTTCGGTCAGGTCCCCCACCTGCTGATCCTGGGCACCGCACCCCCGGCCCGTGCCTTTCTGCTCCAGGCCTTGCGCCTGATGCAGTACGGGGAGGAGCGGCCCCGGGTCACGCTGGTCTGCGCCGACCCAGACTCGGCCGCGGCGGGCTTCGCCCGGGACCACCCCCAGGCGGGTCAGATCGCCGCGTTACGTTGGACCACCCTGAGCCCGTTAAGGCCCTGGGATCCCGAGCCCGGACCCGCGGTGACCCAGGTCCTGGTCTGCCTGGACCCGCCAGACTCGGGCCTGGATCAGGCGCGTCGGCTGGCGAAGCATCTCGCCCAAGAACAGGGCATCTCGCCCCCCATCCTGCTGGAGGTGGGAGACGCCGAACCCGTGGGCGGCATCGAGGACTGGGATGGCCAGATCTTCCCCTTCTCTTACCTGCGCGAGGCCTGCCGACCCGAGGTCCTTCTGGATGGGGCGGGTGACCGGCTAGCCCAGACCATCCACGAGCACTATACGGACAGCATCGCCGCCCAGGGCCGGGACCCGGCCGCCGAGCCCGCCGGCCAGCCCTGGCCGCGTCTCGCCGCCACCTATCGGGACGCCAATCGCCGCCAGGCGGACCATCTGGGGGCCAAGCTGGCCGTCACCGACTGCCGGGCGGAGCCCGAGGAGCGGGTGGAGTCCTTCGCCTTCGCCCCACTGGAGGCGGAGCGCCTGGCAGTGATCGAGCACCTGCGCTGGGCGGCGGATCGCTATCTGGACGGCTGGACCTACGCCCCCAAGCGGGACAATGCACGCAAGCACCACCCCCAGCTCGTGCCTTACCCGAGCCTAAGCGAGCCCATGAAGGACCTGGACCGCTACGCGGTGCGGGGGGTGCCGGCGCTGCTGGCCCGCTCCGGGCTCGGGGTGGTGCGGGTCCTGATCCTGGGCCTCCCGGATCCAGCCGCCGACTGCCCGTTGGGAGCACCCTTGGCCAGACTCGCCGATCAGGCCCTGGATCGGCTGCTGGAGCGTTATCCCGACCGCTCCCTGGTCGTGGCCTCCACCCTGGCCGATCCCCGCGTCCGGCTGGTGGCGCGGCGGGCCCGGGAGCGGACGGGCGCCGCGCTCTGGCTGCTCTGCCCGCGACCCATCGCCGAGGTGCTGGGCGCGCAACCCGACGCGGACGCCCGGCGGGACCTGCTGTGGCTGGTGGCGCGAGCGGAGCGGCGCATCGCGCTGCCTTCCGGGGGCGAGCTCGGGCGCTGGCTTGCCGAGCGGGCGGAGATCATCCTGGCATTGGGGCCAGGGCCGAGCGCGGCGCCGGGTCTCAAGTCGGTCCGGTTGGACCCCAGCGCCCGAAGGCTTGACTGGGGCTTCGAGTACTGATGCCCGCATGCCCAAGCCAGGGCTCGGACGGCGGTGATTGGCGCTGGGTTTTTTCAGCCCAGCGATGCCCGTGCCGTCCCGCGGACCGACGCCGGTAGAATAGGCGCCTCCGGCCACCGCCCAGACCCGCCTGACACCCCAGACTGCCATGGCCAGACCCCGCGACATCGGGTGGCGCGACGCCCCGGAGCGACCCTTCGCGGGGCCGACCGGCTGGGTCGAGGGGATCGGGCTGGCGGCCTTCACCCTGGTCGGTTGCCTGGGGCTCTATCTGCGGATTCTGCTTGGGCGAGCCCGGCTCGACCTGCCCGCCTTCGCCGCGGCGCTGCGCCAATCCGGACTCTCCATCCTGCCCGCCATCACCCTGGTGGCGGCGGCGGTGGGGGCCATCCTGGGGCGGCAGACCCAGACAATCCTGGAACAGTTCGACCTGCCGAGCCTGGTGCTGCTCTCCGTCACCTACGGGGTGGTGATGGAGCTGGTCCCGATCCTGGTGGGCATACTGGTGGCGGGGCGCGCCGGGGTCGCGCTGGCGGTGCGGCAGGCGACGCTCGCGGTGAACGGGGAGGTGGACGGGCTGCTGGCGAGCGGCGTCGACCCCATCCGATTCACCGTGGGCCCAGTGCTGCTGGCCATGCTGCTGATGAGCTTCTCCTTCGCCGTGTGGACGAGTCTGGTCACCTTCGCCGCCGCCTTTCTGTGGCTCTGGGTCACGGTCAAGATCCCGCCCGCTCTGTTTCTGGACTCACTGGCACGGGCCTTCAGCCCCGGCGACCTGCTGGAGGCCATCGCCAAGCCGATGCTGTTTGCCCTGCTCATCGCCCTCATCGCCACGATCAATGGCACCGCCGCCGGCCGCGACCCATTGAGCGTCGGTGAGGCCGCCACCCGCACCATGATCGGCGCGGTCGCGGCAATCCTGTTGGCGGACCTGCTGGTGATCCTGCTGGTGCGCGGTTGAGCGTGGACAAGACCGCTGCCTTGGAGCTCGTCGGGGTCTTTCAGCACGTGGGCGGGCGGGCGGCGCTGGCGGGTATCGACCTCTCGGTCGCGTCCGGGGAGTGGCTGCTCCTGGCTGGGCCTAACGGTGCCGGCAAGTCGCTGCTGACGCGCCTGATCTTGGGGCTCGACACCCCGTCCGCGGGTACAATCCGGCTGCTGGGGCAGGACATCCAGTCCTTGGACTGGGGCGCGATGACCCGGCTGCGGGCCCGCGTCGGTGCGGTTCTCCAGGGCGGATCGCTGGTCGCCAGCCTCAACGTGTTGGAGAACCTGCTGTTGCCCCTTCGGGGGCTGCCTGGTGGCCGGGATCGGATGGCCCGGGAGGCGCGCCTGGCCATGACGGTACTGCAGCTCGACGGGATGGAAAACCATCGGCCCCGCTCACTGTCGCT